>CAZFLB010000142.1:0-2947 GCA_964518945.1 uncultured Acidobacteriota bacterium
GAGAGAACCTTCGTAAGAGTTCGGTTGGCACACGTTACAGTATTCGGCCTAGTTGGTTTGAAGCTGTGCGTAAGTTCGACTTCGAGGGTCGCTACGATTATTACGAGAGAGCAGATACAGGTATGGTCGAGACAAAAACAACAGAGTTTGAGTCAAGAGCACGCCTCGAGAGCGGTGATTTCGTGAATGTAACTTACAATAGAAACGTCGAGGTACTCTTCGATAGCTTTGAAATCGCGGATGGCATTTTTGTTCCTATGGGTAACTATTCTTTCGATAGAGTCAGAGGTGGAGTGTGGTTTGGTGGTCACCGAAGACTTTCTGGATGGATTGGGGCAGAGGTCGGAGGTTTTTTGGGAGGTAGTCGAACGGAGCTGACTTATAGGGGTCGCGTAGAGCTTTCCTCAAAATTTTTCATTGAGCCGCACCTCTCGATGAATTGGATTGAACTGGCTCAGGGTTCATTTACGACGAGCGTTTTTCGTATTCGCGGTAATTACACTATTTCTCCTAGAAGTTATATTGGTGGACTATTTCAGTACAACTCAGCGGCTGGTTTGTTTTCTACTAACGTCCGTTTTCGATGGGAGTACCGTCCTGGAAGTGACATTTTCTTTGTATACAGTGATGGTCGAGATATGCTCGTCGGAAATACCCCCTTTCTTGAAAACCGAAGTGTCATTGTAAAATTTACGCGATTGTTTCGGTTCTAGAATGTAGTCGTGAGAAGATTGTTTTATGTGTTGAGGCTAAGGTCAATAACGTGGAACCGTCGGATCAATAGTTAGTGACCAAGCTTCGATTCCACCGGTCATACTCTTTACATTGGTAAAGCCTTTTTGCGCAAAAAAATGTGCGGCGTTTAAACTGCGAACACCACCATGACAGTAAAAGACGATGGCTCTATCCTTCTCCCAAGAATCCATCATTTCATCAACGAATTCCTTAGAAAGAAGAGTCGCTCCTTCTATACGTGCTGTATTCCACTCGTCCTCTCCACGCACATCTATTAGGTGAATGCTTTTAGTCTTGAGTGCTTCTTTGACTTCTTCTGGTGAAATTTCCACTTAATGCCTCCTTTACGGGACACGCTTTTTAGAGTCAATAGTTATAGCCATGTTAAACTTGACTCGTGATTGAGCGTCGCCGCTCTCTATTATACCTGCCCAGTTCTTCCGAACATATGATGGCAAAAGCTGGAACACGCGGAGCAGATGTTTTGGTTCTTGATTTGGAAGATGGTGTACATCCTCATAAGAAAGAAGCTGCTCGAGACAACTTAGGCTCAGCACTATCCCAATACGACTGGAGAGACTCCGAAATTTTTGTTCGTATAAACGGCCTTGATACTGAGTGGGTAGCGAGGGATTTGGAGATGATTTTAGACGTTTGCCCTTGTGGTGCGGTCCTTCCTAAGTGTGAAGATGTTGTACGTGTTGGAGGTGTTGCTTCCCAACTAAGTCCAAATATTCCATTATTTTTAATGATCGAAACAGCTAAGGGGGTTTTGGAGGTTCCAAAACTTGCACAATTGCCTAATGTATCTGGTCTTTTTTTTGGAGCTGCAGATTTTCGAGAAGACTTGAGATCGCAAATCCTTCCCGATGAAGAAGATATTTTATTAGCGCGTTCTCAGGTGGTACTTGCGGCTCGCGCTGCTGGTATTGAAGCGTTTGATACGCCTTGGTTCGAATACAGAGATGTAAAAGGTCTTGAAGCTAGCTCCGAACGTGCTCGGAAGTTAGGATTTGATGGGAAAACAGCAATTCATCCGATTCAAGTAGAGCCTATTAATCGAGCTTTTTGTCCAACGCAAGTAGAAGTGGAACGAGCACGTCAGATTATCGAACTAATGGACCAAGCCTCTATGCAAGGGAAAAACGTTGCTACGTTGGACAATGAAATGATTGAAGCACTCCATGTCAAGGGAGCCCGGAGGATACTGCTTCGCTCCGAAAGCATGAAAACGTGACCATTCTCATTCTCAATATTACTTTTTCTCTACTACCATCTCAAGAATTGTCATTGCTAGTTCCGTCACGTCTAGTGAGCCTCCGCCGACGTTTCGGAGTACTACTACCCCTTTCTCACTGATGCGGTCGAAATATGCACCTGCCCGATAACCAGCGACTCCACCACCGTGGCCGAAAACTATTAGGTTGTCTCGGCGTAAGACTCTAAACCCAATTCCGTAGCCTGAAGTTAGAGTCCCATTGGCAGAATTCGTTTTACTGAAGTTTTTAAGGAGAACATCTTTTGGAATGACATGTTCAGGGCCGTAGCCAAGTTGAAATGATATAAATTTTGCTAGGTCAAACACAGTAGAGTAAAGCGCTCCATTTGGAACTTTGTATCCTCGACCGGAATGTTGCTGCAAAGGGGTTCTTGCATCGATTTCCTCCTCATTAATCTGGTAGCCAGTGGCGATGTGTCCTTCATAGTGAGGTTGAGGCAAGAAATCGGTATCTTTTAAACCCATTGGTACGATTATCTCTTCGCGAACGTAATCTATGAACTTACGATTGCTTGCCTTCTCCAGTGCTGCTCCTAAAATCGCATAACCTATATTGGAGTACTGGTATGTTGTGTCTGGAGGAAAGTCATATTTTACTTTTGGTAAAGCCTTGATAACGACATCAATCCACTTGGATGTAGGCCCAACCAGATAAGAAGGTAAATCCTCAGGTTCGCGAGATAGGCCCGACGTCATAGTGGCTAGTTGAACTAGAGTGATAGGAGGTGCATTAGGAAATCGATCTCTTACGAGGTTTATAGGTTTAAAGTGTTGTTCTACAGGGTCTGTTAGTTGGAGCGTTCCTTCGTGAGCTAATTTTAAAAGGGCAAGGCCGGTGAACTGCTTAGTTATTGAGCCAATGCGGTAGACATGTTCAGGAGTGGCCTCGATTTTTTGTTCCATATCAGCATACCCAAATGCTTCTGCGTAGAC
>CAZFLB010000143.1:0-8883 GCA_964518945.1 uncultured Acidobacteriota bacterium
AAAAGCTTCACAAAAATGACTATGGACCTCAAGAGGCAGCGAGAAGACCTGGAACGGACTAAAAAACTGGAAGCGTGGGCTGTAATGGCCAGACAAATCGCACACGAAATTAAAAATCCTCTAACGCCGATCCAACTATCAACCGAGCATATGTTAAGAGTATTCAAGGACCCGAAAATTGATTTCAAAAATGTCTTAGATGATTGCTCTGACACCATCCTGAAACAAGTGACCACACTCCGAGAAATATCTAAGGAGTTCCTCACATTCGGTTCGCCAGAACAACTAAAAGTTGAACTCACAGATGTCGGACAACTTGTTCGCGAAACGTCGTCGCCTTACTCCCAACCTCCCCCAAAAGGGGTTACCGTAACACTAAACATTCATCAAGGCCTTACACCAATCGCCATAGATCGAAAACTGATTAGCCGTTCCCTATTAAACCTCATCGAGAATTCCCTCCATGCGCTTAGAGGCGACGGTGAATTGCGAATCGAGGTAAAACCACACTCTGAACGGGTTGGACAATTTATCTTGATAGATGTCTCAGACACAGGTGAAGGAATTGATCCCCAGGTCAAAGACCGCCTCTTTGAACCCTATTTTTCGACGCGGGCTGCAGGAACTGGATTAGGACTAGCTATCGCAAAAAAAGTGGTTGAGGATCACGGGGGACAGATTTTGTTTAAAAGCCACGTCGGTTCAGGAACTACCGTCTCAATACTGCTCCCGGTTATTAGATCGAATACTCTTTTCTAGTTTGTTTTCGACTTCGAGTTTTCCAGCAATGGCTTTGCCATGTCTACACCCACAAGTCCGGAGTCATACACAGGTGTATCAGCACTCATCCAAAGCCAAAATCCGGGTCGAGTCGAATCATTAGAGTAACGAATCGCGCCTATATGAATGTCTTTAGATCCCGCAACTCCCACCGGAGTGGGTCCTTGCATATCCTGAGGTTTTTGCAAAACAAATGGTGCATCATGGAACACTTTCTCTAAAACACTAACATTGCACATTTCAGAAACACCAACCCATATCGCAGCAGAATACGCATGAAAAACTGGTACATGTAACAAACTAACCGTTAGAGAATTTGGCAATCCGGCTATACGTGACGCTTCGTTTGACACAGCCTCTGCTAATTTTTGTGATTGCATTCCGTAACCTGCAACTTTGACATTAAAAGCTAACGGGCCTCTAAACACTCTCTCCGGCAACTCACTAAAGTTCAAAATACTTACCACTTGCTTGTGGAGTTCCTCCGCGCCTGCTTCACCCCTCTCAACGGCCGGTAATAAAACAGTGGCAATCGTCTGTTCTATACATGTCACAGTGTTAAGACGTTTCATAATAGTGCCCAGTAAAAATGAAGCCATTCGCGGTACTGCAAACAACGGGAACTGAAAAGGCTCTTTTATGGTCAAACCCTGAAGCAATAAAGGAGCTTCAAGGTCAACAGCACTATCTACAATTGAAACAACGCCTTTCTCAGCAGCTTCACTAGCAATTCGATTGAGAATATCGCTGTCGTTACTGGAAAAAAAGCATAAGTCTAGATTAGGCAATAGGTCAGCATCGAGAACCTGTGTAACCAAAACTTCATCATGAAACTCCGTCAGTGCCGACCCTTCGTCCGTTCCATAAGAAAACAACTTGAGTTCCTTAACTGGAATGTGGCCACCAGCTAAAAGCTCCCGCACTCGTAAACTAAAGGGTGTATTGGGGTTAACGATACCCACCCTATATTCTGTCATCGGTTGTCGGTAGTACTATGGTCTTTATACACACCAGCGTTAACACTTGGCGTCTTCAATGAACCATTCGGCCGAAACCAAGCGGAAAACTTGAATACTATTCCACTTACAGCATATGTCGTTGCCATCGTCAAAAGAACTACTTGTGGATGCGTAAAAACAGCCACAATAAAAAAGGCAAAGACCAAAATAACCAAATGTGGATGCCGGCGACGAATATCAAGGTCCTTAAAACTATAGTATTTAAGGCCGCTCACCATTAAGAGAGACAACATCAAAAGCAGACCCAGTAGAGGTAACGAATCTGCACGAGTAACCATAGGTGCCGGAAATTGATATACAAGTGCTGCGACAACAGAAGCCGCTGCAGGAATAGGCATACCGACAAAAAATCTCCTGTCATTCGGTGCCTGCTGTGTATTAAATCTTGCCAAACGCATTGCGCCGCAGACAACAAATAAGAAACCCGACAGCCAACCCAGTCGCGGCCACAGGTGTAATCCCCACTGAAAAGCTAACACCATAGGCGCAACACCAAAAGAAACCTGATCTGCCAAAGAATCGAACTCTTTCCCAAACTCACTACTCGAATTGGCAAACCGAGCTACTCGGCCATCAAGCGCGTCCAGTAAAACAGCTGCTCCTATCAACAACGCAGCAAATGCCATATCTCCGCGGATACTACTTACAACAGAATAAAAACCGCAGAAAATATTCGCCACCGTGAACACACTAGGCAACAAATAGATCCCTCATGGACGTGAATTAGAACTAATTGAATTCATAGTCGCTCAGCAATAACACTTTCTCCACCCCGGACTCTATCCCCTATCTGCACGCACAGCTTTACTGAACTTGGAAGCAACACTTCCATCCTGGAACCAAACTGAATCAAACCAAATCTCTCACCTCTTTGAACTCGGTCATTTTCAGAGACAGTACAAATTATCCGACGTGCAACAACTCCCGCTATTTGCCGAACAATGACTTTGAAACCACCATCCACCAATGTAACCTCATTTCTTTCATTCCTGCTTCCAGCAATGTCTTTGTAAGCTGGGAAATAACTGCCGGGCATATATTGTATATTTTCAACCATAGCAGTCAGCGGTGAACGATTAATGTGCACATCAAATATTGAAAGGAAGATACTCACCTGAACTAGAGACGGGTTATCCTGAACAGCTCCAACAAAAACAACCTTACCATCTCCCGGAGAAACCAAATACGTAGAGTCAGTTGGCGGGAACCTTTCTGGGTCTCGAAAAAAAAACGCAATAAATCCCGAAAGACATAAAAATGGTGCCGCAAACAAAATGCTCTTGCCTACAACCGAGATGACGACACCAAGAAACAATGAAACACCGATATAAGGGAATCCTTGTCGTGCGACTGACATTCTATATAGTAATCAACAGAATCACATCCAGCAACGATAGAAGCTACTGGTTTCGAATGATACCGGCCATCCGATCCTTAATGGCCAACTTCTGTTTCTTTAGAGTACTAGTCTCTATTTTCTCAACGTCGCTCAAAAACACTCTTTTCGCTAAATCACTGAGCCTCGCGTCTAGCTCCTGGTGTTGACTAGATAGCTTTTGAAACTCCTCGCTATCTCTCAGCAAAGAATCTGAAACATCACCACCAATGTCATCCATTAATTCAAATCACCTCCGACGAACAAGATCAAAAGCAGATACTCGACCTCCAAACTATCACAGCTACTTTTTCCGGTGCAAGGCATTAGAACTCTCCGGGCCGTAACAGCCTTAATGACACCAATTGAAAGGAAGACTTCTTCTGGACCTTAAACACCAATTTATTACTACCTGCCTGTATGAAAGATGCTGGGATACGAACTGCGGCTCGACCTTTGCCGTCCAAAATTACGTGTTGTACATATCGTCCATTAACAAGAACGTCAGCCTCTCCATTTGATATCCCAACCATCGACAGTGAGTATGGAGCCGGCTCATTCAATGCAACATAGACCTCTGCCGTTTCACCAGTCACCGAGCGGGTTGTAACGTTACGTCCCCGGTTCGGCAAAGACCACCCTTCACCCAAAAACAGTGCATCTAAGTCTCCCATTCGAATTTCAACGTTGTTAGAGTTTAAATGTGCACCAATCAGATCATAGGTGGCAGGCGAGGTACCGCTAATCCAAGCACCAAGCCATGATGGAGGATAGCCAATTCGAGAGTAAGCAAACTCAACCGCATCCGATGCAACTTGCCGAAACGAAGCAGGACCATCCGGTGGAATCCTGCCTGTAAAATACGACCCCATCAGAGCACTATTCCAGACAACCAATGGGGCTAAAAACAAGCTAGTTGCTAATAGTGGCATTGCACGAATGCGCGGTACCGCCCAATCAAGACACACTGCAATACCCATGGCAAAGCCAGGAAGAGCAGCATCAAATCTTCTAGATCCAAAAGATGCCCCAGCCCACCAGTCAAAGACTGAGGCATTCAGATACCAAGCCAACAAAGTCACTACGAAAAATGAAATGCCAAAGTTCGGCACTTTCTTTATTAGGCCAGGTATACCTAGAACCCCCAGCCACAAGATGGGCGCCCATGATAACAACCCGTGTCTTGATGAAAATAAAACTGCTAGCAACTCTGGTTCCACTAAATCGATATAACCAGTTCCTTGCGGAACCAACCAAAAGCTACCGTACAACGCTTTCCAATAGAAAAGCTGTGGGGAAAAAACGCCTAAGAACACGACTGCACAACTAGCAAGTTCTGAAACCTTAGGTCGACCCTTCAGATACCAACTGGTCACAACCCCAATCGGTAGAAACAGCACATTCTGCCATCTCATCAGAGCGACAACACCTCCTGCGGCACCAAGCCACATGTAACCTCTTTGTCCTTTGACACCATCTTTGGTTAACCAAAAAAACCAGGAAGCGCTTGCGATCGCCATCGAATGGGACATAGAAGGTTCAAACAACATGTACCAAATGTAGAAAGTTCCAAGCCATGTGGCCAACGTAGCTAAAATCGCTATTCCAGGCTTGAAATATGAGCAAATCAGTCGATACATGCACAAAACACCAAAAAAACCGGCGAAAACTGTACCTGTTGCGATCGCGGAAAAATACGTATAACCAAAACCAGTAGGCCGAAACATGCCTGCCCAGCCCAATAGGTGAGTAACAAAGTAAAACGGTGCCCAGACGAATGCAGGGCCGACACTGAAGTTATTAGGTAGCCGCCCGGTCACAGTACGTTCAAAGTAGGCTGGCTCTGCTCCGAGCACACGATATTCATTTTCAAAATCAAGGTCCAAATCAACAATTACAGAGTGAAGCGGTGTGAAATAGAAAATCCCATCACTAGCAACACGTTGAGGCTGCACATACATCACAGCAAGGGCAATCGGGAGGGCTGCTATTAAGTAATGCTCATATGTCCTTGCCCTCAATAACATTGTCATAACACTTAGAACAACAATAAAAACTAATAGCTGTGTCCAATTATCTTTGATAGAAGCTGGCAGCACTGAACGAAGGGTACCTGTAGCTACTAACAGCAACACAAGAACTCTAAAAACATAATTCAGTGCCATATACCGTAATCCTCAGGTCAACCCTACTAAGACGGCATGCGCCAGCAATACAACGCGCAACAAGCTAGGCGCTAACTTCCGAAGAACGTATATATATGGCTTTCGGCTCATCGACCTCTCCTTTCTCAATCTTTAAGGCAGCAATACGGCCTACAGATTCCGCAAGAAAAGGGTTTGACTCAGTAAACACAACATTTTCAGAAAGGATGGACTTTAGTACTTTTCGGTGTGTCACACTGCCTGACCCAACCAGAAGACCGGGCATCTTAGGCAATTTATCGACGAATTGCTGTGGAGTCATACACACAGGCTCGGTTACGCATATGGATGCCTGTCCATCACAGCGATAACAAGCACCATAGACCTCACCACGATACGCATCAAGCATCACACAAACATCACCGCTAAAATGGCGGTAGTTGTATGCAGTCGCATCAAGTACCGACACACCGACTGCCGGTCGCCCACACGAGTAAGCAAAGCCTAAAATAGACGCAATCCCTATTCGTATTCCTACAAAGGAGCCAGGGCCTGTACCAACAGCAAAGGCATTAACATCCCTCAATTTCACCCCGAACTCTGAAAGAAGGTAATCAACCTGCGGCAAGAGATTCTCTGCATGTCGAGGAGATTTCGTAACAAATCCCGCCGAGGCAACAAGTGCCTCATCATCAAGGATTGCAACACTTCCTCGCACACTAGTAGTATCCACCGACAATACAAGCATACGTAATTTCAGATCTTACCTCTGATTCATGGTCGCGGTACAATGCGATTGTCGATGTCAACTACTACTCACAAACAGGGAAATAAAACAGCCAAATCAGTGACGCCAGCAATGCGCCAATATCACGAGATTAAACGGCTAGCTGCTGATTCAATCCTGTTTTTCAGAATGGGCGATTTTTACGAGATGTTCTACGAAGATGCAATCAATGCAGCGCGGACGCTTGGGTTGACACTGACATCAAGGCAAAAGGACTCTTCCGGTTCGGAAATTCCGATGTGTGGCATCCCTTATCATGCTGCTGATAACTACATTGGAAAATTAATCCGTTCCGATATAAAGGTAGCTATCTGCGAGCAAGTTGAGGACGCAAAACAAGCGAAAGGTATAGTCAAGCGAGAAATTGTTCGAGTAATAACACCATCAACATACCTACATCAAGGTTACTTAGAGGCTAGCGAAACTAGTTACCTCATAGTAATCAGCCCAGAAGATGATGCTCTAGGGGTAGCATTAGTAGATATCTCAACGGGAGACTTTCTAGTTCTTGAGTTGAAAGGTGCGCAGCGTTGGCAGAACATTTCAGAGGTGTTCTGTATGTATCAACCACGAGAAGTTCTTCACCCAGAGGGATTCTCCCTAAGCAAAAAACTTTCACAAATTCTCGGACCGAATAAAATTCCCCTCATCACCAAATACAATAAGAAACATTTTGACAAACAAGCCGGTCGAGATCATCTCTTAAATCAGTTTGGAACTGCTTCTTTAAACAATTTCGGACTAGAACATAAGACTTTGGGAGTTGCCGCAGCTAGCGCAGCATTACGATATCTTGAGGAAACACAGCGAGGTGCATTAACTCACATATCTAAAATTCGATGTATTGAAGAAGCCAGCTATTTAGTTCTGGACTCGATTACCCAACAAAACCTAGAACTGACCACGTCTTTCACCGAAGGAGGTCGCACGGGAAGCCTTTTGCATGTACTTGATCGCACGGCAACTGCGATGGGTGCACGGTCCTTAGTTCGGTGGATATTGCGGCCCCTCGTCGATCTAGAAATAATCGGGAAGCGTCTAGACAGCGTCGAAGAGCTCGCTTTTGACATCATCTCAAGAGCTAAAATACGGGATGTTTTAAAAGACATTCATGATCTTGAGCGACTCCTATCAAGAATAAGCCTGAAATCATCAGGGCCCAGAGATTTCATCGGACTAGCAAATTCACTCTCGAAAATCCCTGCACTTCGTGCGCTCACGAAAACTTGTCATGCCTCTTTACTGCAAGAGCTTGACTCCGCACTGGACCCTGTTGAACCTGCACGTGATGACATTGAGACAACTCTAATATCAGACCCCCCTCTCACAATTAAAGATGGTGGCGTAATTCGAGAAAAGGTTTCAGGAGAGCTTGACGAGCTGCGGAAACTAAGGGCCAAAGGGAAAGCCACATTAACTGAGATCGAAAGTCGGGAGCGTAAACGTACAGGCATCACATCATTAAAGATACGTTTCAACAAGGTGTTCGGATATTACATAGAAATTTCAAAAACAAAACTAGATGCTGTTCCAGAAGACTATATACGCAAACAAACTTTGGTAAGTGCAGAGCGTTTCATAACGCCGGAGCTGAAGGATTATGAGGAGAAAATTCTTGGCGCTGAAGATCGAATTCGTGTGCTCGAACAAAGTATATTCAAAGAATTGCAAGAGCGAATAAAGACTTTCTGTGTTCGCATTCAAGCGACAGCCACCGCTGTAGCCTCACTAGACGTACTCACCTGCCTGGCAGACATCGCTGCAACAGAAAATTTCACCAAACCTCGACTACACACAGATTTTGATCTAGACATAACGGATGGTCGGCACCCTGTAATTGAATCGACAAACTCAGAACCGTTCGTAACCAACGACCTTCATTTAGATGAGCAACAACACCTCGTCATACTTACTGGTCCCAACATGGGAGGAAAATCCACTTATTTAAGGCAATCGGCTTTAATTGTTTTACTAGCTCAAATGGGATCTTTTGTGCCAGCAAAATCGGCAAAACTTCCTATAGTCGATAGAATCTTCACTAGGGTCGGAGCATCTGACAATTTATATAGAGGTCGCTCCACATTCATGGTTGAGATGGAAGAAACAGCTCACATTCTTCGTCATGCAACACGAAACAGCTTAATACTGCTTGACGAGGTTGGGCGTGGTACTGCTACTTACGATGGACTTTCCTTAGCCTGGTCAGTTGCGGAACACATTGCAGTTGAACAACGCCTTCGTACGAAAACCATTTTCGCAACTCATTATCATGAATTAACAGAACTAGCCTCCGAACTGCCAGCGGTAAAAAACCTTCACGTTTCGGCTAGGGAATGGAAGGATGACATTGTATTTCTAAGAAAAGTGTTAGAAGGCGGTTCGGATCGGAGTTACGGAATCCAAGTCGCAAAACTTGCCGGGCTGCCATCAGGTCTCATAGAACGTGCTAAACAAATCCTACTGCATCTCGAAAAAACAGAATTCGATCTTGAAGGGCGACCGCGTATAGCGACACAACAAACGGCAGAACATAGTGCACGTCAAATGTCTCTATTTGCCGGTGTCGAAGACCGCATAGTGTCTGAAATTGAGAGGCTGGATACTAATGAGCTAACTCCACTAGACGCACTGAAAATTCTCGTCGAATTGCAAGAACGATTGAATACACTCAAAAATTCCACATAGTTGCAACTATTTAATATAGTCACAATGACAAAGGTTATCGACTGGTCATTGCAAAAACAATCTATACGGCATAACCGCCAACGTTGACCCACT
>CAZFLB010000144.1:0-7341 GCA_964518945.1 uncultured Acidobacteriota bacterium
TTTTGGAATTGACAGCGAGCGGACAAAATCACCCCCAGTACCGTGTGGTAAAACGCCAAGCTCGCAATTTGTTTTTGAAGCGATGATTCCACGTGCTGTCTCAGAGATGGTTCCGTCTCCGCCGAATGTCAATAACAGACGTCGACCAGATTCTGCTTCACTCTGAGCCACGAGACTAGCTTCACCAGGTCCTGTTGTGAAGTGCCGTTCGAAAGGGCCAAAGTGCGAGTGGAGTGCTGTAGCGGCGAACGGCCAATCTTTTGACCCAGCACCACCACGTGACATTGGGTTTACTATCACGAGTGGCAATGAGCGGTTTCTGACCACGGAGCGATTGTAACAGGCCAGTGCTTAACGTGCGGAGCTAGTTTTTGGCTTATTTGTGGTACATTGTTTTTTTGAAAAAAGAGAAAAGGCTTGGAAGTTAAAGCGAGCACCCGAAGAGAGCTACCAAGGCTGAAGGAATTCGTTCGCGCGGGTGCGGTTGCTGTGAGCAAATTTGTTGCCGAGATTTTCGGATTTGCGCGCGATACTCTGGCTCGGGGGATTATCCGTGCTGGTATTCCAGTAAACGTCGTTACGCTCACCGGACCTGTTGTTGTTAGTCTGCTTTTTATCCCTATGTACATTGGTACGCAGTGGCTTGCGGGCGTTGTCCTTATTGTTGCTGGTGCTTTCGATATGCTTGATGGTGCGGTTGCTCGTATCTCAAAACGGTCAACCTCTTTCGGAGGTTTTTTAGATTCTGTAACAGATCGTTACACGGATCTCTTAACCCTATTCGGCATTCTTGTGTATTTACTAAACTTTGTCCATGGCCCCAACCGCCGTCTCTACTTAGTTCTGTGGGGGCTAGCTGCTGCGGGGACTGTGACCACTTCCTATATTCGTGCGCGCGCAGAAACGGTAATTTCTGAATGCAAGGTTGGATTTATGGAGCGCGCGGAACGCACTGTGACAATTATTATTGGACTTCTTTGCGGAAACATGCATATTACCTTGTGGATTCTAGCGATTTTTAGCAATCTCATTAGCGTCCAGAGGATTTTCTACGCTCACACCGTCATGTCTGGCCGAGAACCTAGGGAAAACTTTTTGTATTGGTCCTATCCTAGATTAACGGCACCTCATTTTACCCTTTGTGCTGTGCTCATCCTGTCTCTCGTTGTGGGGCACCTGATCATACCGAGGCCCTAGGAGTTTCCCGTAAGTAGAGTTGTTGGGTTAAAAGCCTTGCTGGTTTTGCTCGGGTTGTAGGTGAAAGCATTTCTATTGAGAGAAAAAGAAACTAACCGTATTTGAGTGAAAAGGTTAGTGTTCTAGCGAAGAATTGAACAGTCCAATAGAAGTGCTAAGGGCAACTTTGTTCTGGAAAGCAATCCATGGATACTTTTGACAGAGCGCTTCACACAGTCGTCTATTTCTAGGAAATCCTTCTGTGATAGCGTGTCTTAAAGGGAAGGGATAGCAGACGTAATCTATTCAACATAACTGTATCCGCAGGTTTCGCAAGTCCACGTTTTACCCTGGCGGTACATGAGGGCACCACATTGTGGACATGCTCTAGTCTCATTATCCTCGGAACCATTTTCTTCCGACTCGTCACCTGTCCCAAAGAGTTCGTCGTAATAACGCTCTTCGTCCTTAGGGCTCTCTTTGGGCTTTTCTTGGTCTTGGGCTTCAGAGGATCTAGCCGTGAACACGATACTCGTCACGGTAAGTCCCAGCGCGGACAAAAAGTCACGGCGAGTCGAAGAATCCATCATAATTTTTTCTCCCCTAAAGCG
The DNA here is from genome assembly GCA_964518945.1 of uncultured Acidobacteriota bacterium. GTDB lineage: Bacteria > Acidobacteriota > Vicinamibacteria > Marinacidobacterales > SMYC01 > CAZFLB01. Next base: position 1,788 of record CAZFLB010000144.1, read on the forward strand.
AACAAGCTAGAGATCTGGATAGATGTATTTACAGAGCAAAAAAGTATTGTAACCGTTTTTTATTTGTGTGTGTTAAGCATAGTGATGTCTATAATTGTTAACTTTATTTTTTGGGGCCCTGAGGCCCTGTGAACTAGGAGGTGCGCGATGCGCACAAGGATCCGTCTTGTCATAAAGATTGCACTGCTCGTTACTTTGGTTATAAATGCTGGCGCAACGACACCGTTCGCCACATCCTCCTCGGCTGAAGATGCAGAGGTTAAGGCTCAGGTCGCTCTGTTCTCTGCATGGCTTGAAGGTCAGATCGCGATCCGTGGGCTCCCCGGTGCCGTCGTGGGTGTCGTTTCCGACCAGGACCTGATATGGGCAAAGGGGTTTGGTTATGCCGATGTCGATGCGGATCAGCAAATGAAGATCGACACACGGTTCCGCATGGCGTCGCACAGTAAGCTCTTCACGGCGACTGCGATCATGCAGCTTCGTGAGGAAGGAAAAGTTCGACTTGACGATCCGGTAACGGACTATCTTCCTTGGTTCATGTTTGAGTTGTCCGCCGAAGACGATCCTCCGATTACGGTTGAGCATTTACTTACACACAGTTCCGGGCTACCCCGCGAAGCGGGATCCCACTGGAGCGATCTGGATTTTCCGACTAGTGAGGAGGTACAAGAGTTGATCTCTCGGCGCAGGGCGGCTTTCTCGCCAGAAGTCCGGTGGAAGTACTCGAATCTCGCCTACACTATCGCGGGCATGGTGGTAGAGAAGGTTTCCGGTGTCAGTTGGGCCGACTATCTGCAAAAGAATATCTTCGATCCCCTCGGGATGAGTGACACAAGCGTTGATCGCGAAGACTCGAAGATGGCGACGGGCTACGGACCACGGTTGCCTGATGGGTCTCGTCAGGTTTTTCCTTTCGTTGACGCTCGTGGAATGGCAGCTGCAACGGGCTTAACTTCTACGGTTGAAGATATGGCACGCTTCGTCTCGGCTCAATTTCGCAGCGGTGATCGTGGTGGTGACCGTGTGCTTCGCACGGCGTCTCTTCGGGAAATGCATCGTGTACGCATGCTCGAGACCACATGGACTCGCGGCCAAGGAATCGGCTTCAGCGTTCGGAGGCTCGATGATGAGCTTTATGTTGGTCATGGCGGAGGATATCCTGGGTATACGACTAACACAACGATACATCTCGACTCGAAGGTGGGTGTGATAGTTCTGACAAATACTAATGATTCGAACCCGGCTCATATAGCGGAGGAGCTAATGAGTAGTGTCGGCAAAGCTGTTGCAGTGGTGACAAAACCAAAGCCGAAGGGCATCACGTGGGATCCGGCGTGGGAGCGATTCGCGGGCGTTTATCGCAATCGGGGTCGCGAAACACGCGTCCTCGTGATGAACCAGAAGCTCGTTTCGATGAACCCATGGGCCACGAGCATCGGCGATCCGATTGAGTTCGAGCCCATTGGTGATGGCACCTTCAGGATGCTTGCTCCCACTGGCGGTGGTGCTGTCGGAGAAATCGTTCGCTTCGTCGAAGAGAATGGTGAGGTGGTACGAATGATCCGGGGAGACTCTTATGCTGACCGTGTCCGCAACTGAGAAAAGCACGGGCCTTTAGATCTAGAGAGAGGAGTCGTCTCTTGGGTCTAAAAGGAAACTGCTGTTCTAGAGAACTTCAAGTTACGGGAGGATACTGTCACGTAAAGCTGGTTTCGGAGAAAATCGCAGCAGTCGCCACCGGAAAGTATTTGTAAATTAATCCTTCACGGCTAACGTCCTGATTAGCGCCACAGCTTCCTTCAGCTCTGGAGATAGTCCAAGGTGGTTGCCCAGCTGTTTAAGGTCCTGCATAGCAATAGCTGTAAGGGGCTGTCTTTTTTCCCCGTTGAGATGCCCAATTATCTGCCGATAGTCTTTGAGTCCACCGTACACATCACCGCTTCCGATGCGACTGGCCGCTAACATTAGGCTTTGCCGAGGAGAGCCGATGGTGTCGAGAGCACGAGCTTTTTCGAACTGTTTAACTGCTTTCCCGTAATTTCCTCTGAGAAAGTAAACGCTGGCTAGGTTGTAATGTCCGAAGACAAAGTCGGGTGCAAGGGCCAAAGATTTTTCGAGCATCCGTTCAGCCTCGTCAAACTTTTCTTGCTCACGGTAAGTAACACCTAGATTTGAATGTAGGGCGCAGCTAAAAGGGTCAAGAGAAATGGCTTTTGAGAGAGCCTTCTCAGCATCAACAAAGTTTCGGCTCTCACCAAGTGCAGCGCCCAGATTTGCCCAGGCAGGGGAAAAAAGAGGTAATAGCTCTGTTGTTTGTCGAAATGCTTCGGCTGCATTGGAGGTGTCGTCTAGTCTAAGCAACGCTTTTCCGAGCTCGTAGTGTGCGGCTGCTAGAGTTGCATCCTGAGAGATGGAAATACGAAAGGTATCTATAGCTTCGAGAAGATTACCCTCTTGTATAAGATGTAAGGCTTGGATTACTTTTCCGAGAGCGGAATCATTGCTGGCGGTGATTGTTTGTCGCTTTGTCTGAACCGATTGATTGGAAGTGACACGCCGTATTTCGAAATGGCTAAAAAGACCCTGCTGGGCTAAGAGCTCAGGAACGGGATCGATTGCTGTTGCAATGATACTAAGAGGCCCTTGCTCCTTTGTGAGGGATACGAATTTTGCGATCAGAAACAGTGGCGAACCAAGACATCCAAGAGAAGGATTTACCGCAGTGTCCAGCAGAGGGAGATACAGTGTTCGCGATCCAGTTAAGTTGGGGCAGGGTAGCGAGTGGGAGGAAACAGCGAAGGAAATGTCGGTTGGCGGTTCCAAGATATTTGGCTTGGCTTGTAACTCATTGTGGGCAGCTAGTTCTACTGCTTTTTGGTCGGTACCGACAAAGAGGATCCATGGGTCTCCAGAAATGAGAGGCCTTCCAACTATCTTGAAAGGAGCGGGTTTATTGTGCTTTATGTTTGGAGTGGTCCACCGCTGGGCCATGTAGACGTTAAGATTTTTTTTGTGTGCAGTCGCCCAAGATTCGGCACGAACGAGTTGTGTTGAAAATACCACAAGTGCAAAAACGCGCCATGTACGCAGAGGCCGCTTTCGGTGTACGCCGGCCACTTTTAACCCAGTCAATCATTTTTTTTGCTAGATTGAACGAAATCATACCGTGACCGCACATTGTAGAAAGGGCTAGCGTCGTCCGATCCGGAAGTTTGTCGAGCGAACCAAAAAAACCAAGCGAGTATTCAACGCTGTGACGAATGATCCCCACTTCACGTGAAAGTTCATCCGCCCGGTTAGTAAGAGAGCTGATATTAACAGAAAGTCCTAGGTCGGCCTCTTTGACCTCGTGGATGAAAGATTTAAGAGAGGTACGATTATCGAAAACAGCTGAAACAACGGTTGGTTGGTCGATTCCTTGCATTACTCGTTCAGCGTTTTTTTCCTCCTTTCTAAACCAATGGGCAAGAGGATTAAGTTTTTTTGAAGGCCGATAGATCCCTCCTTTGGTTGCATCGCCAAGGTTGATAGGGTTGTGTTTCCTTGCAATTGAAAGGAAGTGGCGAAACTTTTCCTCTGAACCTTTGTCGTTAACACCGCGGGCGGACATCGCAAAGACAATGTAGTCGTCTTCAAGGGAATCGGGACTGCCATATCGATGTAGTGTGTTTGTCACAGAGTATGTTCCTTTAACGACCGTTGTATTTTTAGTTGCCACCCGATCGAGTGTTAACCATATTGTTATCCTGCTTGAGCTCGTCCCAAACCAAGATTTGTTTTACCGCGCCAAAAAGAAAAACCTTCTTTAATTAAAACGTCTTCGAGTTCATTTTCCCCATCTGGATCGCAACGAGTTGAAGCCCCGATCGAGATGATGGTGTCAATTTTTTTCGCGGCTTCTGTAACGATCTTCAAAATCTCAGGCACGCGTGACGTCACTGTTTTGATCTCGACAATCGCTGATAATACGCGTTCGTCGAGGATATCGTCTCGAATTTGTCCTGTGTCACGACTTGTCATTAAGTGAGAAACAGGGTTGTTTGCCTCAAATACAACATTGGCAGCAGCTAATGCCTGTGTCACAACACTGATATCCCTAAATCGAACTGAGACGGTTGGTCGGCCAAATTCTATGGTGAGACCTGTTTCTCCCTTGTTAACTCTGCCGGTTACATCGTTCGTCTTGACTTCTTCCGTGCCTCGGCCATGAATTCCTGTAGATTCATGGGGGACCAGGGGATCACTAAACGCTCGTCTAACGATCCGAGGCCAAGCGAGGTCTTGTGGTTCGATGGCAGCAGTGGGGCAGACATCAGGCTCAGGGTCGAAACGTACGCGAAACCAACTGAATACTTTACGAACAGTGCGTATGAGAGTAGGGTTGAGGTGTTCTGTAGATAAACCTCGATAGCAAGTAAAGCATTCAACACACTGATCTTCGTTCACGACTGCGCGATTTATAGAGGGGTCAATATTGATCGCGCCCAAGGGGCAGATGGCAACACAATTGCCACAGGCCACGCAACGATCCGTTGAGATTTTCATAAGCTGTGAGTATAGCAGAGCCCTTGCGTGGTTGTCCCTGCTGCGTCACAATAGAACGCTGTGCATGTTAGTTGGTAGTAAAGTTTAAGGAAAAACGCAGGTGTTTTAAGAGTCGATGTCTAAAGAATTTGAAAATAACATTGCATCCCCTTCGGGGAAGCTCGCCGTTTTATTGCCGGGATTGGGGGCAGTTAGTACAACTTTTATAGCTGGTGTGCATGCGGTACGGAAAGGCATAGCGAAACCGATCGGTTCACTGACACAGATGGGGTCTATTCGTTTGGGGAAGCGCACGGAAAAGCGACGCCCGATGATCCGCGAATTCGTGCCATTGGCGGACCTGTCTCAGTTGTGTTTTGCTGCCTGGGATATTTTTGAAGAAGATGCCTACGAATCGGCTATCCATGCAGGAGTGCTTGAGAGAAACTTGATCGATTCGTTGCAGGAAGAACTTTCTGCAATTCGGCCACTCAAAGCGGTTTTTGATAGCGAGTATGTGAAAAAGCTAAACGGAACACATGTCAAAGCCGGAACGAGCAAGATGGATTTAGCCGAACAGGTTATGGAGGATATCGAGAAGGTTAAGCAGACAACTGGTGCACAGCGAGCGGTGATGGTCTGGTGTGCGTCTACGGAGACGTTTATTGAGCCTAGCGAAGTGCATCGGAACGTGGAGGCTTTTGAAAAGGGTCTCCGTGAAAACTCCCCGGCAATCGCGCCCAGCATGATTTATGCCTATGCTGCTATCAAGAGTGGCGTGCCGTTTGCGAATGGGGCGCCGAATCTTACTGTTGATGCTCCTGCAATTGCCGAACTTGCTTCGCGAGAAGGTGTTCCTATTGGGGGAAAGGATTTCAAGACAGGGCAAACTCTTTTGAAAACAATTTTAGCTCCTGGGTTGAAGGCGAGAATGTTGGGTCTTTCAGGATGGTTTTCCTCTAATATTCTTGGTAATCGCGATGGCGAAGTTTTAGACGATCCTGGCTCTTTCAAAACTAAAGAGGAGTCG
>CAZFLB010000145.1:0-4442 GCA_964518945.1 uncultured Acidobacteriota bacterium
CCGGCGACGCCTACATCGAAAATCCGTTTCGTATTGCAACCCATGAGTTCCGCAGTAATTGCAGCTTCCTCGGCCACGTGAATGTCTGAGGTTCCTGCAGAAAGAATGGACGTTACACCATTGTTCTTTTGTGGTGGTTCTCCGATAATGATGGCACTAGCTTTTGCATGCCATGAGGCATTACTAATCCTGTTAGAAACAGATTTAAAGGCTGTTTCAGTTGTTTTTGTTACTAGTACAGTTTGACCTGTACTTGAAAGCCGTTCGGCTATCGCGGCAATATCCTCTGGGTTTTTCCCGATCCCGAAAACAACCTCTGGGAATCCACGGCGAAGTGTTCGATGGTGATCGACTTTAGCAAAACCTAGATCTTCGAACGGGAGGAGCTTAAGTATCTCCATTGCCTGTTCGGGTGTTTTCTTGCCTCTAGCAACCTGTTCTAGTAGTTGCTTCATTCGTTCGGGTGTCATGTAAGAGAGTTTAGCCCAAGGAAGTGTCTGAACGCTTGTGGTTTACGCAGTATTTTTTGAATAAGACTGGTTGTCGCTAAACAAAAGAAAGGAAGGTACTCCAAGCACTTGAATAATATTACCTCTTGCCACGGTTCACCTGGCGCTGAAAGATAGGGCGCATGATAACTGAGGCTGACGGAAAGTGTGAGAAACAGCCATGCGGGACTTGTATAGATGGCAAGGAAAGGAGCGATCCACAAAAAGTACCAAGGATGCACTGTAGGAGTGAGTAAGAGAAGAGCTCCAATGGTTAGGTAGCAGCTGCGTAATGGTGTGGTATTTGCAATGAAGAGTCCTATTACTATCGAAATAAAGATAATGCTTGCTATTAATTTAGAGATTTCAATTGAGTTCGTTAGCGTTAGAAATACGTGAAAAAGGCTGTCGTTTGCTCGCCATCTCATACCGTACTCCATGAGACCTTTGAAAGCAGTATTTCCGGCATCGGCATAGGGCAAAGCTATACAGAAAGAGGTTAGGGGTAGGAGCCACAAGGCGCGTTTCCTCACTGACTTGAAAAACAGAGGCGAGAGGATGAATCCTAGCATTTTGCCCAAGCCGGAAAGAGACAATAGCGTTATTGCGGTGTATCCACGTTTACTTCGAATTGCGAAGATAGCTGCTAAGAGTAACAGTGAGGCAACGACGTCGTTATGGCCACTCCCTGCGATTTCTACAATAACTAAAGGACACCATCCATAAATCAGTGACCTCACGGAACTGAGATTTAGAGAACGTAACAGTTTTGACAGAAGAAATAGCAACAACATGTCAACAGTTACAAAAGCTAATTTCATCCAGATTAAGTTGGTGGAGATGGTAGTTACGGACAAGAAGAACATCTGCATAAGTGGTGGATATACGGTTTGAATACTTTTGTTATTGATGTATTCGTAAATTCCGCTCTGTTGGCGCAAAAAAGCAGTCTTTGTGTTGTCAGGTGAATATATGTAAGGATTAATGCCTTGTTGTTGCATTTGGCCGTCCCAAATGTATCGGTAGATGTCGTCTGAAAGGCTAGGTTCTGTAGGAAGAAAAAAACCGCGCATCAGTACGGAGAATACAATTACTATATTTAGGTTTAGAGTTGTGTCTGAAGCATGTTCTGTTACGTAATAGCAACCGATGATCCAAGTGACACCCATTGCTAAATATGAACTTAGATAATACGGGTAGTTTGTTTCGCGACCAATTACGTACGATGCTGTTATCGTGAAGATTGTCTGGATGACTCCTAAAGTGATCAAAATACGTTGGTCTATTTTTTCTTTAGTTGTCTTCATTTGGGATTTGTGTAGTACCAGTTTACGATGTGAAAATGATTGACATGAGCAGTCTACTGCTAATCGCTTATTTTTCTGTATTAGTTGGACTCGCAGTGTTTGGAGTACATCGTTACTGGATGGTATACGTTTATTATCGCTTTCGCTTTAAACGTGCTGTTGTGAAGAGCCAATTTGAAGAGCTTCCGAAAGTAACGGTTCAGCTTCCCATTTACAACGAACTTTATGTCGTTGAGAGATTAATTGACTCGGTATGTCGTATCGATTATCCAAGGGAGCGATTTCAAATCCAAGTGCTAGATGATTCAACAGATGACACTGTAAATCTTGCTCGAAAACGTGTCGAATTGCACCAGCGCACTGGAGTGGACATTCAATATATCCATCGTGATGTACGGACCGGTTATAAGGCAGGCGCTCTCGAGGCAGGTTTAGTTGCAGCATCAGGTGAATTTATCGCGATCTTCGATGCTGATTTTGTTCCGCCACCTTCTTTCTTGAAAGACACAATTCATCATTTTGTTGATGATGAAATAGGGATGGTGCAAGCTCGTTGGGGGCATTTGAACAGTGAGTACTCATTGTTGACCCGTATTCAAGCTGTTTTACTGGATGCTCATTTTGTACTCGAGCATGGTGGTAGAAATCGATCTGGCTGTTTTTTCAACTTCAACGGTACTGCTGGTGTTTGGAGGCGTAATGCAATCGAACAATCTGGTGGCTGGCAACATGACACAATTACCGAAGACATGGATCTTTCTTATCGAGCGCAACTTTGTGGTTGGCGTTTTATATTCCTTCCAGATGTTGTGGTTCCTTCGGAGATACCTGTTTCGATGAATGCATTTAAAAGCCAACAACAAAGATGGTCGAAGGGATCTATACAAACAGCAGCGAAGCTGCTTCCGAAGATTTTGGCGAGTCAGGTGCCGATTCGAGTAAAAGTTGAGTCAGCTTTCCATCTGTCTTCAAATATTGCTTATCCGTTGATGGTACTACTCACTATATTGATGTTTCCTAGTGTTCTAGTGCGTTTTAACATAGGTTGGCATGAAATGCTGTTGTTTGACTTGCCATTGTTGTTTGGAGCAACTGTTTCAATTGTTAGTTTCTACATCGTTTCGCAACGTGAAATTTATCTTGATTGGAAGCAAAGATTACGAGTATTGCCTATGCTATTGGCTTTAGGGATAGGTATGAGTGTCAGTAATGCTTGGGCAGTAATGGAGGCGCTTGTAGGTCGAGATACTGGTTTTATTCGTACTCCTAAATATCGAATCCAATCATCGTCTGACGATTGGAAGCAAAAGCGATATCGCGATCGAAGTGGTTTTTTGCCGTACTTAGAGCTCTTACTGGGGGTGTACTTCACTGTGTGTATTGGATATGCAGCTGCTCATCAAATTATAAGCTCTCTGCCGTTTCTGATCTTATTTCAAGTGGGGTTTTTCTATACTGGAATTCTATCTTTGACGGAGACAGGTGTTTTCGGTTTTTTCAGCCGTTCCTCTCACTCCTCCTCTTCCTCAAGGCTGCGGCGCCCTGCAGAAAGCAGTTTTTCTTAAGGAGTGGTCGTCACGTCAACATGTTCGCTGTTAAAATTAATTGCAGACCATGAACCGTGACCTACTGTTTTTTCTTGCCGGATTAGTGTTCGGTATTGTTGTAGGCTATTTTGTGTTCCGTGCGTTTGTGCCAGCAGCTGCAACGAGTTCGATTTCAACAACATCAACTCTCCCGCCACCGTCTCAGATCGGGTTAGGCTCTAAACCGGATTTAGTTCCTTTAGATGACGAAGAAGTTTCACAACTTGAAAAGTCTATCCAGCAAAACTTGGAAGATGATGCACCTCGTGCTCGATTAGGTGGCTTGTTTCTTGGTGCTGGACATTACAAAGAAGCAGCGGATTTGCTTTCAAGTGCGATTGATTTAGCCCCTAATAATCTAAAAGCTCGCAATCAATTAGCTTTGGCCTATCTCAATATGGGGAATTTGGATGATGCAGTTACTACTTACGAACAGACACTACGATTTAAACCTAACCACCCGAACAGTTTGCTGGGGCTAGGTCGGCTTAAGCTCTACCTCCAGAAAGATATTGAGGGTGGAGTTGCAATGTGGAAACTCCTTGTCGCCACAGCTCCGGATTCCGTAGAGGCAAAAAGTGTTAGAGAAGAGCTCGAAGCACTAATGGCTGCCCACCCGGAAGGTTAAGAAGTTGTGGGCCGTTTTCTCTATTTTCTGTTGTTTTTGTTACTTGCACGTTGGTTGTTCCGCACGGTTTTTAACTTATTTGGGACTTCTGTTAGACAACGAGTTCGAACTGCCAACTGGGGCCTCAGAACTCCGATACATAAGGGTATGATGGTACGTGACCCAAGTTGCGGTATTCACTTGCCTGAGGAACGCGCGCTCGAAACGGTGCGCTCTGGTGAGCGTTTCTTTTTTTGTTCTGAGGAATGCCGCACAAAATTTCTTGAAGCAGATTAGGTGATCCATGTCTCAAACAAAGAGCAGAGAAGAATTAAAAGAGGACATTAGTGAAGTAGGGAGAAGGCTATACAGGAATGTTTATATCGACGCAGGAGATGGTAATGTAAGTATTCGCCAAACTGAGAACGAATTAAAGGGTACAAAGGCTTGAGTG
>CAZFLB010000146.1:0-18731 GCA_964518945.1 uncultured Acidobacteriota bacterium
CTAAACGAAGGTATGGTGCTTGCACGAAACGATTAAAACGAATAAATAGATATAATAATTTTCCGCTCAGATGCCGGATTTTCTGCAAAACCGTTTCAATCTAATAATTTTAGTTGTCAATAAGCTCAAAACCAAGTGCACTAGTATTTCTGCATAACTTGTCAATAAATTTGTACAAAATGGAACTTTAAGGGCTCAAAATGATAAAAATGAAGTTTAAAAGATCATATAGTGCAAATTTTTATTGACGTGCTGTAATTGGGTCTCTATGCTTGCGTTGGACCGGAGCTGAGAGGAGGCCTTATGGCGCTGACTATAGATACCACATTAGGTTATGGCGAGAAAAACAGTTGGACGAAGGACGAAATTCTAGCTGCAACGAAAGAACGTGATGTTCGTTTTTTGAGGTTACAGTTCACCGACATCGTTGGTGTAAACAAGAATGTAGAAGTTCCGACACAGCAATTTGAGAAGGCTCTAGATGGGCAAATTGCTTTTGATGGTTCATCGATCGAAGGTTTTGTTCGGATCGAAGAGTCGGACATGATTCTTGTTCCAGAGCTAAACACTTTTAAAGTACTGCCATTCGTTGAAATAGATGAAAACGGTAGAAAGCCTGACAAAGTAGCCAGGCTTATCTGTGACATCCACCATCCAGATGGTTCTCGGTTTGAAGGTTGTCCTCGATTGGCTCTTAAACAGGTTGTTGAGGAAACGAGGGCTATGGGTTATACCATGATGGCGGGACCCGAAGCAGAGTTTTTCTTATTTGAACGGAACTCAGGCGGTGGTCCGACGACTGAGTCGCCGGACCGCGGTGGTTATTTTGATTTAGCGCCTGTAGATCGCGGTGAAGTTGCGCGGCGAGACATTGTTAACTCACTTGAGGCAATGGGCTTTGAGGTCGAGGCTGCGCATCATGAAGTGGCGCCTGCTCAACATGAGATCGATTTTCGATATGAAGATGCTCTTACAACGGCTGATAACATTGCAACCTTTCGTTTTGTTGTTCGTCATGTAGCCATGCAGCATGGTCTGCACGCGACATTTATGCCGAAACCGGTTTTTGGTATAAATGGTTCTGGGATGCATTGCCATCAGTCTTTATTCGAAGGTGAAGAGAACGCTTTTTTCGATGCCAGCACGGAACATCAGTTATCGGCGATTGCTTTGCAATATATTGCTGGTATTTTGCGTCACGCCCGTGGGTTTTGTGCTATCACGAATCCGCTGGTGAATTCTTACAAGCGCCTTGTGCCTGGGTATGAGGCACCGACTAATGTTGCTTGGTCTATGAAAAACCGGAGCCCTCTGGTACGAATTCCAGATAAGCGCGGACAGAGTACACGTGTTGAGGTGAGAATGCCCGATCCATCCGCGAACCCATATCTTGCTTTAGCAGTGATGCTAAAGGCAGGTATTGTTGGGATTCAAGAGCAGCTAGACCCTGGCCCACCAGTAAATAAGAACATTTATGCGATGAGCCAAAGGGAAAAACGCCGATTGAAGATTGATGAGCTTCCTGCAGATCTTCGTGAAGCGGTAGATGCGCTTGAAAAAGACAAAGTGGTCCAAGATGCGTTGACCCCTCATATTTTTAGTCATTTTGTCGAAGCGAAACGTGCTGAATGGCATGACTATATTGCTCAAGTTCACGATTGGGAAATTCAGCGATATTTGGGAGTTTATTAGCAAAACATTTTAGGTGTTTGCCAATCGGCTGCCGAATGGATGAGAACAGTAATATTAATCTGATTGTCGCAGTGCTGAGAGGAAGAGCATCTTTCTTTACACCAGCGCGTTCCGATGGTTAGACGAGTTATTGTTTGGAGCTTATCGATTATTTTTACGTCAATGATTGTTGTTTGTGGTGGGGCACCTGTGGACCAAGTTGATTTGGGTGAATCTCGAACATTCGTTGGTCGTTCGAAGTGTGCAAGTTGTCACTCAGAGATAGCGGCGCTCTGGGAAGGTTCGGATCACGACTTGTCAATGCAAGTTGCGAATGACAGTACGGTTCTAGGAAATTTTGATGGGGAAATTTTTAAATATGCAGGAATGAGTTCTGTTTTTGAAAAGCGCGAAGGTCGTTTTTTTGTGCAGACCGAAGGTCCTGAAGGTGCGTTAGAAGAATATGAAATTTTGTATACATTTGGTGTGAACCCTTTACAACAATATCTTATCCAGTTAGAAGGCGGTCGCTACCAAGCTTTAAGTATTGCGTGGGATACACGATCGGTTGAAAAAGGAGGTGGCCGGTGGTTTCATCTCTATCCCGATCAGAAGATAGATTATAAAGACCCATTGCATTGGACTAAGCCATTGCAGAATTGGAACCGTATGTGTGCTTTTTGCCATTCTACCGGGTTACGTAAGCATTACGATCTAAAAGGAGATGATTATGAAACCCAATGGGCCGAGATCGATGTTTCATGTGAGGCTTGTCATGGGCCCGGTTCAAGTCACGTGCTTTGGGCTGCCAATGGATCTCGAGGTGATCCACTACTTCGCACTCTGAGTAATGACAATGCTAAATGGATTATGAATTTTGAAAATGGTATTTCAGCACGACAGCCCGAGCGAACAGAGCATCTAGAAATTGAAACATGCGCTTCTTGCCATTCTCATCGTTCACAGCTCATGGAACGTAATGACGACAGCCAGCTGTTTTTAGATTCCTATAATCTTTCCTTGTTAAGAGAGCCTTTATATTATTCGGATGGTCAAATAAAGGATGAAGTATATGTTTATGGATCTTTTTTGCAGAGCAAAATGTATCGGAAGGGTGTTACCTGTCAGGATTGTCACAATCCTCATAGTCTTACTGTTCCAGGTGAAACAAATGCAGTGTGTGGTTCTTGCCATTTAGCAGAGCGGTTCAACTCTGTGGGACATACTTTTCATGAGCCTGGTACACGAGGTTCGGCCTGCGTAGATTGTCACATGCCGGAAACTACTTATATGGTTGTTGATCGAAGACGGGACCATAGCCTTCGCATTCCTCGTCCGGACCTAACTGTGTTGACAGGCACACCGAATGCATGCAACGGGTGTCATGTTGATGAATCTGCAGATTGGGCAGCTCAACAGGTTGAGGAGTGGTTTGGTCATACGCCAGAATTGCATTATGGAGAGGTACTTGATTCTGGTTGGAATGACACTTTCGGTGGGAGGAAACAGTTTCTGGATCTATTTAACGGTTCTGAAGTACCGGATATTGTTAAGGCTTCGATTGCTCGGCTGACGCCTATCGAAGAAGCTCTTAGGAGCGATGACGCGCTCATACGTTTAGGTGGAATTGAGGGTACGAAAAGTTTAGACCCGACACTTAAATATCAGCTATTAGTCCCCCTGCTGGGAGATGATGTGCGGTCAGTGAGGATTGAAGCTGCACGAATTTTAGCGTCAGTTCCTACAGAAATATTTAATGTCGAACAGCGGAAAAGATTGCAGGAAGGGTTGGTGGAATATGTTTCAATCCAAGAGCTTAATGCGGATTGGCCTGAATCACACCTCAGCTTAGCGCGTCTTTATACCCATCAAAATAAATTTAAAGCTGCTGAGTCTGAATATCGTATTGCCGTAGAGTTGGAACCGACCTTTGGTGAGGCCTATGTGAATCTGGCTGATTTATATAGGTCACTGGGTGATGACGAAAGCTCAGAAGCGATATTGCGAGAAGGACTTCTTATTGTTAAAGACAAGGCCGTCATTCATTACGCACTGGGCTTGACTCTTGTTCGTCTTGGCCGACGTCAGGAGGGGATTGCAGAACTTCGTCTGGCTTCGGAGCAAGGTGTTTCAGAAGCTCAATATGCTTACACATATGGTATTGCACTTAAAGATTTGGGAGATGTCGAAGGAGCGATACAAGTTTTGAAGGTTGCACACGAGCGCAACCAGAAAAATGTAGATATTTTGTTTAGTCTTGTCGATTGTATGCGTGATAGTGGTCAGTATGTATATGCTCTTGAATACGCTTACAAATTGGCGACTCTATTACCTGGGAACACACAGATTGAAACAATCATAAAAGAACTACATGCAGCCAAGGTTATGGTGACCATTAATGAAGTGAAAGGGTGAGGTGAATCATGTGTTGCTGCTCCAATTACTCAAAAATTTTTTTAATTGAGGAAGTTGTAGTATGAATGAGACAACGGCAACAAAACGGGTCTATGAGTTGGGACAGCATGGAATAGTGGGTCCGAACACTGTCTATTGGAACTTATCTGCCCCAGAATTGTACGAACATGCGATAAAACGAGGGGAAGGGCTTGTAGCGAAAGGAGGTTCGCTCGTAGTTTCCACTGGTCAATACACCGGTCGCTCTCCCAATGATAAATACATTGTTAGAGAACCTAATAGCGAACAAGATGTTTGGTGGGAAACAGTCAAGCCTTTTGAGCCAGCTAGCTACGAGAAGCTAAAGGCTCGGCTTGTTGCATTTTTACGTGGCAAGGACCTATTCGTTCAAGATTGTTATGCTGGTGCAGATCCTGATTATCAGGTTCCTATTCGTGTTGTAAACACACGTGCTTGGCATAACCTTTTCGCACGAAATATGTTTATTCGCGAATATGACCCGACTAAGCTCAGTTCCCATACTCCTTATTTTACAGTGATTGCGGTGCCTTCGTTTAAAGCTATTCCTGATGAGGATGGAACAGTTTCAGAGGCTTTTGTAATAATCAATTTTGATAAACGAGAGGTTCTTATTGGTGGAACAGAATATGCAGGAGAAATTAAAAAGTCTATTTTGGCTGTAATGACATACTTGATGCCTGCTCAGAATGTTCTTCCAATGCATTGTTCAGCAAACTATGGAAAAGATAGAGATGATCTTGCGATCTTTTTTGGGCTATCAGGTACAGGCAAGACAACACTTTCAGCTGACTCAGAAAGAAAACTTATAGGTGATGACGAGCATGGTTGGAGTGACCAAGGAGTTTTTAACTTTGAAGGTGGGTGCTACGCTAAGGTAATTCGATTGTCAAGATTAGGAGAGCCAGATATTTACGAGACGACACAAAAGTTTGGGACGGTGCTTGAGAATGTTGTGATTGAACCAATGACCCGACTGTTAGATCTTGATAGTGATTTGTACACAGAAAATACGCGTGCTTCGTACCCCATCACTCATATTCCGAATGTGGTTGCTGATGGTATTGGAGGACACCCCAAGCAAATTTTGATGCTTACAGCAGATGCTTTTGGAGTTTTACCCCCCATTGCAAAGCTTTCGTCCGCACAAGCGATGTACCACTTTCTTTCTGGTTATACTGCAAAAGTGGCTGGAACAGAAAGAGGAATTAACGAGCCACAAGCTACCTTTAGTGCTTGTTTTGGAGCGCCTTTCATGTCACGGCACCCATCTGTTTACTCAAAATTGCTTGGCGAGATGATAGGGAAACGAGATGTAAAAGTGTGGCTTGTTAATACCGGTTGGACTGGTGGTGCATATGGTGACGGGAACAGGATGAAGTTGTCTTATACTCGGTCCATGGTCACTGCTGCACTCAAAGGTCTTCTTGACGACGTTGAGACAGCTATACATCCTGTGTTTGGTTTAAGGGTTCCTCTGTCTTGTCCAGAAATTCCGCCGAACGTACTGTCTCCCAGATCGACTTGGAAGAATGTTGATGCTTATGATCTACAAGCGAGAAAATTGGCGGGGATGTTCAAAGCAAATTTTGAGAAGTTTGGGTCAGAGGTTTCGACTTCGGTTTCTGCTGCTGGCCCTGTTAATACGTAGAGATATAGATGCAAAAACTGGTTTTACTAAGACATGGACAAAGCTTATGGAATCGTGAAAACCGATTCACGGGTTGGGTTGATGTAGATCTTACAGATAAAGGTGTTTTGGAAGCTCGCAATGCTGGGCGAATGTTAAAGAGTGAGGAGCTTCGACTTGATGTCGCCTATACGTCCGTTCTCAAGCGAGCGATTCGAACGCTGTGGCTTGTTTTGGATGAAATGGATTCAATGTGGGTGCCTGTACACAAGAGCTTTCGTTTGAATGAGCGTCATTACGGAGCCTTGCAAGGTCTTAACAAAAAGGAGACAGCAGAAAAGTACGGAATCGATCAGGTTAAGATTTGGCGCCGTAGTTATTCAACTCCACCGCCACCGGTTTCACGAAATGATGAAAACTATCCTGGGCGAGAACCACTCTACGCTGGTCTTACCGACGCTGAATTGCCAAGAGGAGAATGTTTAAAAGATGTTAGCTCGCGGATTCTTCCTTATTGGGAGGACACAATAGTGCCAGATTTGAAGAAACAAAGAAATATTTTAATTGCAGCTCATGGTAACAGTTTACGTGCTTTGGTGAAGCACCTTGACAAGGTGTCTGATGAGGAAATTGCAACATTTAACATTCCGACGGGAATTCCATTAGTTTATGAGTTTGAAAGAGATCTATCTTTAGGTCGTCGTTATTTTTTGGGAGATACTAATACTGTGGAACGTGCCATGCGTGCCGTTGCTTCGGAACTAGAGAATAAGCAGTGACAGCCTATGGCATCATTCGTTATTGCTACGACTAAAACTGAATGCAGGATGGGCAAGTAAAGTCCGCACCAATAGAAAATCTTTGCTACCGTTCAGCTTTAAAGGTTTGGAATGCATTAGTTCCAGCGTACTGAGCAACGTCCAAGAGTTCCTCTTCAATTCTTAGCAATTGATTGTATTTTGCTACACGTTCGCTACGGCTAGCCGAGCCGGTTTTGATTTGGCTACTACCTGTAGCGACGGCTATATCCGCGATGGAAGTGTCTTCGGTTTCACCTGAGCGGTGTGATGTCACGGATGTATAGCCATTTTGGTGAGCTAGGCTGACTACGTCGAGTGTTTCGGTTAACGTGCCAATTTGGTTGATTTTTATTAGTATTGAATTTGCGACGGACTTTTCTATTCCAAGTTGAAGCCGGCTTTGGTTTGTTGCGAAGAGATCGTCTCCTACGAGCTGCACCTTCGATCCGAGCGCTTTGGTTAGATCCTTCCAACCATCCCAGTCATTTTGGTCTAGACCGTCTTCAATAGAGATAATTGGATAACGTTCAACCCAATTCGTATATTGGTTGATAAGTTCCTCAGAAGAAAAACGAGAGCTATTAGATTTTTCCATAAAGTACAAGCCGTTACTATGGAGCTCACTTGCTGCGACATCAAGAGCAAGAAAAATATCTGAACCAGGCTGATAACCAGCTTTTTCAATGGCTGTTGTGAGTACAGAAAGTGCTTCGTCATTGTTTTTTAAGTCAGGAGCGAATCCTCCTTCGTCTCCAACTGAAGTGTTTAGTGACTGTCCTTCAAGAAGTTCTTTTAGCACATGAAAGGTTTCGACGCCGGCCCGAAGTGATTCACTGAAGCTTGATAGCCCTGCTGGCACAATCATGAACTCTTGAATGTCTAGGTTGTTGTTTGCATGTGCTCCACCATTGATGACGTTCATCATCGGTACCGGAAGAACACAAGCCATAGGCCCTCCCAAGTAACGGTAGAGAGAAAGATTCAGTGCACTTGCTGCTGAACGAGCACAGGCAAGAGATACTGCTAGTATTGCGTTTGCTCCTAATTTGCTTTTGTTTTCGGTCCCGTCGAGCTCAATTAATAGGCGATCGATAAGCACTTGCTCAAGAACATCCTCGCCAACCAGTTCAGTGGCGATCTGATCCATTATATTGGAAACGGCTAGGGTTACACCTTTACCAGCATACTGATTTGGGTTTTCATCTCTAAGCTCATAGGCTTCGTGTTCGCCAGTCGATGCGCCGGATGGCACAGAGGCTCGACCAAAACCTCCTCCCTCCAGGCTCACTTCGGCTTCTACCGTTGGGTTGCCTCTAGAATCAAGAATTTGCCTTGCCTCAATTGATGCAATTGTTGTCATTTTGTTCCTCGATGATATTCTAGTTTAGAAAGAGGCCTGTGTGAATTGACAGTGGGCAATCCCTGTGATACTTAAACCCTGAATATTGCGTATTTTATCGAAATGCTAGGGAAGTTGTCTTTGTTGAAGAAGTTATTTAAGGCTCTTTGTTTTTGACAAAATAATGAAATTAAAGAAGTATTTGCTTGCTATTGCGACTTTTCTTTTTGGAATTATAGGAAGTGGAGTCTTATTTGCAGCTCCTTCTGGGTTTGCTTTAGATATTGAAGGTCGGGTAAGCGATGAAGCTGGTTCTCCACTAGCTGGCGCGATGGTTTCAGTTTTTGGAGAAAGCCTTGTAAATGGTCCACTCATAACGCTTACCAACCAAAAAGGGGAGTTCCAGGTTCCGGGCGTCCGTCCGGGCACATATAATTTACGAGCTTTTGTGGCGGGTTTTATGCCATCAGAACTTGCCAAAGTAGTGATAGAAGAAGGTTTGGTTTCAGTTAAGACTATCTTGATGAGTCTCACTGCACTTGGCGGTGAAAATCTTTTTACGGCAACCGCATCCAAAACAAACGAGACTGGGACGCTTGATGAGTTCCGCTGGCTTCTGGCCCATGGTGACCGGAACATTCTGAGAGACCGCGAGTGGAATGTGTTGGATAAGGTTCCTTTGTTGCAGACGTCTAAGGACTCCTTCTATGACTTTAATTTTGGCGGCGAGTTTGGCCTAACTTCTTCTGCATACGGCGAAGGATATCTGGAGTTTCCAGGCTCTGGGTCAATGCTTGATGCGCAAGTCGCTTATGCTCGCTTAGCTATTCCGACAAAAAATGATGGATATTGGAACGTAAGTGCCCAGTTGCTTGAATCAACTCTCTCGTCCTGGGCGGGTAGAGCAGAGTATGTGAAGAACAGTGTGTTGGGAAACAAACTAGCTGCTGGTGTCACTTATGGTAATTACATATATGGTGACATCGAGGGGTTTCGCCCCCCTGAGTCAAAACTCATTTCTGGTGAGTCAAAAGGACATGCCTCAAAAGAGTGGTTTGGTACTGTTTATGCGACTGCAAATCTACTAGCCGGTCCTGTTTCGATCGACGGACGTTTTGCTTATGAGCATTTTGGTTACCTGCAAAAATCTGGTTACACCTCACCTTCTCTATATGTTTCATATCCTGTAGATGATGGACGTCAAACTGTGGTTGTGGCTGGAGTTGACTACAATATCCTACCACCGGGGGGTGAAGACATAGGTCTGTTGTCCCAAGTAGCCCTGTCGGATTCTTATGCCGGGTCTTTAACAACAACAGTAGCGCCATTGAAAGCGGAGAGTACTTCACGAGTTCACATTGGTTTAGAACGGGAAGTAAATTCGGATACTCGCTTAACAGTTCGTGTATTCCAAGAAGACTCTAAGGACCAATTGTTGAAAATCTATAGTAAGGACAAAGTGAATTCACTTTCGGCAGGTTATTTCCGCATGGCAAACCTTGGTGAAATTCAGATGCGTGGCATTGGGCTCAAAGTTTCTCATGCCCTAGGGCTCGTTAACGGCTCAATCGGTTATACCTTCGGACTGGGAAGCATGAAATCTCAAGAGATTGCAAACACATCAGGGTTTTTTTTAAGGGAGGGGCCTGGTTCGGATCAAATTCATGATCTTACAACAACCTTGGGGACAACCATCGAAAAGACACGAACGAGACTTCAGGCTGTTTACCGTCTTGTGAACCATCCGAGTTTGAACGCCGATCTCAAAGGGAAACCAAGTGAAAGGGATAGTACGCCTTCTCAGACTGATGTTCGGTTTAATTTCCAGTTGTTTCAAGTGCTTCCATTTGTCGGGTGGAACGGCACTAGCTTCGAATTAATGTTGGCTGTCCGTAACCTTTTCTATGAAGATATTGAAGGTATGTCGCTTATAGATGAAATTTCCGTCGTGGATGCTCCTCGCCGGATTCTTGGTGGGGTTACCGTTCGTTTCTAGCTAAGTGGCGTCTTCTCTTCTCAATTTGTGAGACGTACTATCTAAAATATTATACGACTTGGTAACGATTATCCAAGTGCGTAAAGTGCTGAATATCGGGTTTGTTAGAGCAGCATTTTAGTTTCAGTAATTCGAGAGTAATGCTAGCGGAGGCATTACTTTAACGGGTTTTTTTGAGCTAATATAGTCCTTTAATTGTATTTTTGGATCTAATGTCCAAATATATGGATTCAAAGACGTCTTCGTATTTAAGGCGAAAGAGTAAGTTTTTTAGATACAATGATTTAAATTGATATTGGTTTTGGAGAGTACGGTATAGAACTTGCTTAATTAATATTAGTTCAGTATACGAAATTTCGGATCTGAGGGGGAAAGTTGGCAGTCAATTCGGGGTCGGGCGGATGGAAGACGTCTCTTGCCGTTTTAGCAAGTAGCGTACTTTTGATTCTTTCCATCCACAATGTCCACCAGAAAGCGCTCTTCACAAGTATGGACGATGGAGTGTTCTGGGAAGATTCTCAAGGGCGCGTTTACGCGAAACGGATTGATCCTGATGGTCCAGGTACAGCGGCAGGTATACGCGAAGGTGACATCTTAGTTTTACTGGATAACAATCCTATAAAGCAGGCTTCTGAAGTACCGTTTTTTCTAAATCGTTATAGTGAGAATCGCAGTGTCTCTTACCACATAATTCGAGAGAAGGCGCGTAAGGCATTTTCGCTACAAGTTGTGCCACTTCCAACAGGTAACTTACCGGTCTATTTCTTTCTTGCAGCGGTGGGAATTTTTTCTCTTGTCGTCGGAACAGTGGTCTATGTCCGTCGTCGGGGAGTTGCGGGAACTGCACACTTCTATTTTCTTTGTTTATTTTGGTTTTTGATGTTTGGGTTTTCTTTCACCGGTGAGCTCTCCGGTTGGGATCGCTCATTTTTTTGGATGGATCAAGTAGGTCAGCTATTTTTTCCACCAATCTTCCTGCATTTTGCACTCTGTTTTCCGACCAAGTTAAAACTAATTAAAGGGCGCGCATGGCTGCTGTCGATACTTTACATTCCCTCTTTAGTGTTATTTTATTTGAGTCTGTCGGCTGAGATTCTTTTTTTCTCTTCACTGAATTGGGGCAGCAATTATTTTGTTATCGCCAGCCGGTTTCTAGACCGTATTATCCCGGCTTATGTGGCCATGATGTCACTTTTGGCTTTTGTAGCATTCGTAAATTCGAATCGAAGAGCCCGGAGCATCACTGTCAAAAAACAGACTAAATGGATTGTGTGGGGAACAGGCTTTGGGACGCTCCCATTTGCGCTTATGTACGCAATTCCATATTTGTTGGGTATCAAACCTGGGCTTACGATGGAGATGTCAGTAGTTCCACTTGCACTCATTCCACTTTCATTTGCATATGCGATTGTCAAATATCGTTTGATGGATGTGGAAATATTGTTCAAACGGGGCATGGTGTTTACGCTCGCGACTGTTGCTGTCGGAGCTTTGTATCTAGCGATGTTTCTTGCTGGTGTACATTACATGGTGGGTGATGAACATAGCACTATTCTTGCGCTTCTATCGGCGATCGTCGTAGTTTTGCTTTTTACTCCCATCAAAACTCGTATCCAAGTTGCAATTGACCGATTGTTTTACAGAGAACGCTACGACTACCGACGTGCTCTTCTCGCGTTCTCGCGAGATCTCAATGCACATCTCGATTTAGATCGTCTTTCGTCAAGACTTGTCGACCGTATTGCGGACACATTTGAAGTTGAGAAGGTAGCCTTGTTGGTACCTTCTTTGGAAAATGGTGCGCTGAGAATCAGTGCTGCAAGGGGGTTGAGTGAAGACGAATGTGATCATCTTGTCGTGAAGAAAAAATCTGATCTGTATGAACGCTTTTCCAACGGCGAGTCGGTTTATTATGGTGAGTTCGATTGGAATTCGTCAAGCCACTTTGTAAAAGGGGTCGTTGAAGACGGACTAATGATTGACGAGCTTCAATATGCAATCCCATGTTGCTCAAGGGATAATGTTGTCGGACTTATCCTACTCGGACCACGTTGGAATCAAAAAACCTTGTCGAGTGAAGATATGGAATTGCTCGACATGCTTTCCGGGCAAGCAGCTACTGCATTGGAGAATGCAGGATTGTACAGATCTCTGGAGCGAAAAGCTACGGAATTGGAAACGCTTAAAGAGCATAGCGAAAACACGATCGAATCCTTGGAAGCAGGTATTCTGGGGCTCGATATACAAGGAAATGTAGTTCGGTTTAATAGTGCACTTGAAGTTTTGTATGGATTGCCCAGGGATGAAGCACTAGGTAAGTCGTTCGATACAGTGTTTCCAAATTCTCTGTGCGAAATGTTGGTGTCGTCGATGGGTGAGAACTGGTGGACTCGTCGGGAGTTGAGTGGAGTGTTGAGATTGAATCTTAAAAACTTGCGTGACGAAGAAAAAGTTGTGAGAGTGCAAGTGGCACCTTTTTTGACTAAAAGTTCCAACAAGCGCGAAAAAAATGAAGATTCAGAAGGTACGGTAGTAATTTTTGAAGATGTAACTAAGAGAGTGGAACTTGAGACGCAACTACGGTTGCATGAGAAATTAGCATCATTAGGTCTTCTGGCTGCTGGTGTTGCACACGAGGTTAACACCCCTCTAACTGGTATAAGCAGCTTTACGCAGATGCTGCAAGATCAAATTGATAAAGGAGATCCTAAGGTCAAGCTCTTAAACAAAATAGAGCGCCAGACTGAACGAGCTTCAAAAATCGTCAACAACCTTTTGAACTTTGCGCGGCATGGTGGCTCAAGCTTTGTCCCTGTTGCTGTGAATGACGTCATTCGAGATGTTTGCTCGCTTCTAGAGCACCAGCTGACACGTTCTCAGGTTAAAGTACGGTTTGAACTCTCAGGTGCTTTGCCAGAAGACATGGGTGAGGAGAACAGGCTTCAACAAGTCTTTCTCAATTTAATTCTTAATGCGAAGGATGCCATGGCATCAGGAGGCCAACTCAAAATCAAAACTAGTCTCCAATCAGAGAATGTTGTAGTTAATATAGCGGATACTGGGGGCGGAATTAGCAAGGAAGATATAAAGCGTATCTACGATCCTTTCTTTACAACAAAAGAAAGCGGGATGAGTGGTACCGGTTTAGGTCTCTCCATTTCTTACGGGATTATTCAAGAGCATGCTGGAAGCATTAGTGTTGAAAGTTCGGTTGGTGTGGGTACGAGTTTTGAGATCCGCCTTTCAAAATTGGCTATTGCTGGTAAAACCGATCCCGTATTGTCACAAGTAAGACCAGCTTTGTAGCTAGTGAGTCAAGTTAGTAGCAAGTTGTGAGTTGTACGTTGTCAGTAGTTAGTGGACTCATCTGTTCATTTATGTTGGTCAATGACTATCGCAAAACTTTAGGGTTCACGGATGTCTGAAGCTGGAAAAGTTCTCGTTATTGATGACGAAGAGATCATGCGAGAGATTCTTGAATCGGTCTTGAGGTCTGCGGGCTATGTGGTCAAGTTAGCTGCAAGTGGTGAAGAGGGATTAGCAATTGTTGCTCGAGAGCCGATTGACCTTGCTATTGTTGATGTGATGCTTCCCGATTGCTCAGGAATAGACCTTCTGCCTGATCTTAAGAAATTAGATTCTGAATTAGTGACCATTATGATCACAGCATTTGCTTCCGTTGAGACTGCTATTGAAGCAATGAAACGAGGCGCTTTTGATTATGTGACAAAACCATTCAAAAACGATGAGGTTTGCATTGTTGTTGCCAATGGCATCAAACAAAGACGGCTTGTCGATGAAAATCGGAATTTGAAAGCTGCCCTTGTTGATAAACATCGTTTCGATGTGTTGGTTGGGAAGGCACCGAGCATGCAGAAAATTTACTCGCTGATTCGGCAGGTAGCACCTTCAAAAAGTACGGTGCTTATAACTGGAGAAAGCGGAACCGGGAAAGAGCTCGTTGCCCAGTCAATCCATAACCACAGTGATCGCAAGTCGAAGCCATTTCTAACTGTGAATTCAGGAAGCCTTCCTCCTGATCTTCTTGAGAGCAATCTTTTTGGCCATGTCAAAGGAGCTTTCACAGGTGCCGTAAGCCCTAAGAAGGGTCTTTTTGAAATTGCTGATGGAGGTAGTATTTTTCTAGATGAGATTGGTACGGTGCCATTGGAAACACAATCCAAGTTGTTGCGGGTGATTCAAGAGAAAGAGTTTATGAGACTTGGCGGGATCGATACTATAAGTGTTGATGTTCGTATTATTGCTGCGACTAACAGTGAGATAGAGAAACTCGTAGAAGAAGGTTCGTTTCGTGAAGACCTTTACTATCGGCTGAACGTTATTAACATCTCTCTTCCTCCATTGAGGCAACGTAGGGAAGATATAGCTTTACTTGCTCAACATTTTCTCGATAAATACAACAGAGAAAATAGTCTCAATAATGTTCGTATGTCTCACGAAGCGGTTGAATCGTTACTAGATTACAATTGGCCTGGCAATGTTCGCGAATTAGAGAATGTTAATGAGCGGGCAGTTGTGCTGGCTGATGGGCCTGTCATTGATCGGCATTTGGCACCAAAACACAGCAGGCATCTGACAAGCATGCACGGATCACAAGTTAGCTTTTCTGGAGGAGGAATCTCGTTTCGAGATGTTGTTGCTGACTTTGAGAAGAGTCTTATAGAATCCAGCCTTGAAAATTCTGGTGGTGTTCAGAGAAAAGCGGCGCAATTATTAGGCTTGAAACCTACAACTCTCAACGAAATGATCAAACGTTACAATATTGATTGTGAGAGAAAACAGTCTTCTTCGTAAATTTGTTCTATAAGATTTCCTTTATTAGTCTACCTAGAACAGGAACGAGAAATCTTCCTTTCCTTGCAAACAGAGAAGGAGAGAAACCAATGTAAAAGCTAGGATTGCTTTACTTGAGAAGACCTCAGGTTTTTTCTGATTTTTGGCTGAGAAACACAACCTTTTTTACTTTAGTGCGGTTAGAGCTCCCTGTGCTATTTGACCTTGAGGACTATCAGGGTCAACTTCTACGACCTTCTCGAAAGCTGCAGTTGCTCCTTCCATGTCGCCCGTGTTCAGGAAAGCGTAGGCTAATTTTAAATGACCATCTGCCCAATCTGGTTTGCGTTCGGTCGCGATTTTATAGTAGTCGATCGCTTTTGTGGCGTTTCCTTTATTGAAGTAAATTTCAGCCACATTGAAAGGGATCAGTTCGTCCGTTGTCTGATCGATTGCTTTCTCGAAGTAAACAATTGCTTCGTCCAGTTTTTGCTGAGTAACCAGAATGTCTCCTACACTTACAAGTGCGCCGGTATGCATTGGTTCTTCGTCAAGAACTTTTTGGAACGCTCCAATTGCTTGATCATACATTTCCATTTCTCGATGTACGTTACCAATCATCAAGTTCACTTGATACATCGTCGGGTCGTTCGCTAGCTCTCGCTCATAGATCTTGAGAGCTTCACCGTAGTTACCTTGTGCGTAAAATTCATTGGCTTCACCAAACAAGCTACCCTCGTTTTTGGTCACGACTTTTTCATCAAGGACGAAATCCATCCTTGGATTGCGCCCCCGTGTTTTGATCGCCTGGGTGTAGGCTTGAGGGTTGAAGCCATCAGCAGAAACAGTGAATTCGTAAGTTGCTGATTTGAAACCAATCATTGCCCAAGAACCCTTATCGTCAGTTAAAGCTTCGAACGTCTTACCTTCGCCAATGGCAACAACACGTGCGCCACCAATTGGGTTTCCTTGAGTGTCCCTGGCGGAGCCCACTACGCGACCAGTCCCCATTTGCGCAAAAGCATTAGTGCTAAGGATGATGATGACAAATGAGAAACTGAGACTTCTAATTCTATTGCTCATGAAAATATCTCCACATTACGGGCTTTACGCCAACAAATTTCTATAATCCATTATAGACCAGATACAGTCGGTTCGCTTCAAAGAGACCGTAAATCTAATGGTATTTCTTCGAAAGTATTGACTGTAAATAATTTGCTATGCTAGCTTTTGTTTCAAAATGAATGTGGATAGTAAGTTTCACCTGTGTGTCGCTGTCAGCTCTGTGCCTCAATTGTTTTGTATGGAAACGTGATTAAAAACGACCTTTTTCTGAAAGCCTGTCGGCGAGAGCCTGTGGAATATACACCGGTCTGGTTTATGCGACAAGCAGGTCGCTACATGCAAGAATATCGTGACATTCGGCGCCGGAACACGCTGCTCGAAATCTGTAAGACTCCGGAGCTTGCAGTTGAAGTTACGCTCCAGCCAGTGAAACGCCTTGGAGTGGACGCTGCAATCCTTTTTTCGGATCTACTTGTGCCGCTTGATCCGCTAGGGATTAGTTTTGATTTTAAACAAGGAGAGGGACCAAGTATCTCAAATCCGATTCGTTCCCAATGTGATATCGATGCTTTGCGGCAGGTCGAACCACAAGAATCGTTGGCTTTCACGCTGGATGCAATCCGAATGTTACGTGACGAGTTAAAAGTACCCCTGATTGGTTTTGCCGGCGCACCTTTTACATTAGCTTCATATGCAATTGAAGGTGGTCCTTCTAAAAATTTTGAGCATACGAAAGCCTTGATGTATGAAAACCCAACTGCTTGGCATAAGTTGGCGGATAAGCTTACTGTTTGTATTAAGGATTATCTGTTGGCGCAAGTTGACGCGGGAGTAGAAGCCGTCCAGTTATTTGATTCTTGGGCCGGTGCGTTGTCTCCATCGGACTATCGGGAGTTCGCTGCTCCATACAGTCAAGATATTTTAAGCTCGCTTCAGTGCAAAGGAGTTCCTCGGATTCATTTCGGAACAGGAACTGCGGGCCTTTTAAGTGAAATGCGATTAGAGAGTGATGTCATTGGACTCGACTGGCGTGTTGATCTGGACGAAGTGTGGAATATTCTTGGGCCTAACGTTGCAATTCAAGGAAACCTTGACCCGTTGGCTCTGTTGGCACCAAGAGAAGTAATGAAATTAAAGGCAGATGAAGTAATCGCACGCGCATCAAATCGCAACGGGCATATTTTTAATTTAGGTCACGGTATTTTGCCGCAAACTGATGTTGATGACGTTGCAGCGTTGGTTGATCATGTACATCAAGTCTCAAGTTTAACTTCTCGCTGATGCGGCATTCGACGGCAGTCATTATTGGTGGAGGGCTGTCCGGGCTCACGACAGCATATGATCTTGAACGCGTAGGTGTTGATTGCCTTGTTGTTGAAAAGGAAAAACGGCTCGGTGGATTGATCTCAACTGAAGTTTCTGATGACTTTGTCATGGACCTCGGTCCTGACGCGTTTCTTGCCCAGAAGCCATGGGCAACCGCTCTTTGCAATGAACTAGGAATAGGCTCAGACATTATTTCAACGAATCCGGAGAACAAAAAAGTTTACGTATTGTTCTGTGGTCAGCTACACCCGCTTCCTGAAGGTATGAAACTTACCGTACCTACGCGAATTGGACCACTTTTTTCTTCAAGCTTGTTTTCTCCTCTTGGCAAGATTCGGATGTTTGCAGAGCGTTTCATTGGCTGCCGAAAAATGGACAAGGAGGAGTCGATTGCAAGTTTTGTATCACGCCGATTTGGCTCTGAAGCTCTCGAGCGCGTAGCAGAACCTTTGCTAGCGGGTATTCACTGCGGTGACGTGAACCGTTTGTCCATGGACTTACTTTTCCCTCGATTAGTTGATCTTGAAAGAAGCCATAGAAGTCTTACTTTAGCTATGTCATCAGCTGGCTCAACAGAAAGGGACACAGGATTTTTGTCGCTCTTGGGAGGGATGAGTTCTATTGTGCGTGCTCTTCAGGAAAAACTACCGATAGAACATACCCTTATAGGTACGGGTGTTATTAAGTTGAGTTACGAAACTGGAGGATTTGTCACGACACTCAGCTCTGGTGAGAGAATTCGATCGGAGATTGCAGTAGTCGCAGCCCCGATACGTGTGTCAGAAGCTATACTAAAAAGTTCGTTTCCAAAAATTGCTGCTAATTTACAAAAGATACCCACGGCCTCTTCCGTTGTTGTTTTACACGGATTTGAACAAGGAGCGATTTCGAGACCTCTTGATGCCTATGGCTTTGTTGTGCCACAGCACGATCCAAGCCGTCTTCGTGCGGCAACCTTTGTCACTTCTAAATTTGAAAAGAGAGCTCCTGGCGATGCGTTACTGATTCGTACCTTTCTCGGAGGACCAGAAGACCCTGATGTTTTGGAATTGTCAGATACCGAAGTTGCAGAATTGTCTCTAAATGAGCTTTCGAAGGTTCTTGGAACTATAGGTCCTCCGCTTTTCTCAAGAGTTGTGCGTTATAGAGATCGAACTCCTCAGGTTGAACTTGGTCATGCACAGATCGTTTCGGCATTGGAGGAGGCAAGTGTGATGACACCCGGACTTTATGTAATCGGTAACGGTATTAAAGGTGTGGGTATACCCGAATGTGTCCGCGAAGCGCGACAAATTGCAAAAAAGATTACTGCTCTTCTTTCACGCTGACGAAAGGAGCTCTAGAGCCTTCGAGATTAAGAGAGAAAGATTTGGCTGGGAAGCAGGGATTCGAACCCCGATTCCACGGGCCAGAGCCGTGTGTCCTACCGTTGAACGACTTCCCAAAAGTACGACTTCAGAGTATCGATATTGACGCTTCTTGTCAAAGTATAGGTGTTTTTGTTTGATTGTTGGCAATTCATAGTAATTTAAGAGGCTCTATCAAGTGTCTCAATCGATGGTAGGAATCGGTAGTTGATACCGTGATTTTAAAACGATTTTCTAGAAAAAAGAGTTGCAGAATAGCGGAAATCTAGACTTCTACATTCTCTGGTGATTTAATGGGTCTCTTTTAGAA
>CAZFLB010000147.1:0-29707 GCA_964518945.1 uncultured Acidobacteriota bacterium
CACGACTTCAAGTCGAACATCCGATAAGTGAACTATTGACAGGGACCGACCTTGTTTGGCTACAGCTTCAAATTGCATCTGGCGCTAGGCTACCTTTTTCCCAGTCTGACATTAAGTCCTCGGGTTGGGCAATGGAGATGAGGATAACTGCCGAAGATCCTTTTTTAAATTTCCTTCCTTCGGCGGGGAAAATTCGTAAACTGAGAACCCCGGAAGGACCTGGCATACGTAATGATTGCGGTGTCTATGCAGGCTCGGAGGTTAGTTTTCACTATGATCCACTCATAGCTAAATTAATAGTGACTGGTAACGATCGCGCTCACGTTATCAAGCGGGCGCGGCGAGCCGTTCGCGAATACCAAATTGATGGAATTGCATCAAGCCTGCCTTTTTTTGCGAGGATTCTTAGCGACGAGCGTTTTGTCGACGGTGAGTTTGATACGTTTTTCGTCGACCGGCACTGGATGAGTGAGATGGTGAATGGACCGGATGGGCGTCGCCGCGAAGAACTTCTCCCAGCAGCTCTAGCTATTGCAGCAGCAGTTGCCCTAGGCTCTCCAAATAACAGTACTATGGACCCAAAGGATCAGGGTAAATCACGGTGGCGAGATTACGGTCTTGAAAAACAACTTACGGAGCGTTTTTAATGACCCGGCGGCGTCCAATAAAACTATATTTACAACCGGACAGCCAATTATTCTCTGTTACCGCTGAAAAGGTTGAGGACGGGTACACGGTTGCTTTAACGACCCAAGAATCGGACGACGCACATGTGACAGCAAGTGACAATGGCCCTTGGTCTGTTGTCCTTCCCTCAGGCTATTCACACGAGGCACTTGTTGAAAACCAGCAAGATCAGATTCTTGTGACTGTGGAAGATGAGCGATTCCTTTTCCATCTTCAAGATGATTCCCGGACTGGTTTGCCGAAACGCAAATCGCCAACTGATGGAGAAGTTGCTGCCCCGATGCCTGGCAAAGTAGTCAAAATCCAAATCGCACCAGGTGAGGGGGTTGAAGCAGGACAGCCCGTTTTACTCTTTGAGGCAATGAAAATGCAAAATGAGATTAGGAGTCCACAAGACGGAGTACTTTCCAAAGTATTTGTAGTAGAAGGACAAGCTGTAGATGCAAGAGATAAACTATTCGTCGTTTCCCCCCAAGACAGCTCCAAAGATTAGGTCAAAAGGGCTAAGACGGTTATTGGACGCTCCTTTGTTTTGATGTGTTGGCTGTAGGTTTAACCCCCTCTTTTCCACCATAAGTGCTTTATTTTTAAGTATTAAGTGTGTAAAGCGCAGGAGCGACACGTTGGAAACAGTAGATACTGAGCGCCCTAACCTTTGGAGTTTTAAAATATAGGTATAATGACCGAATAATAAATTCTATGAATAAAAACATACTTTCGTTAGCTAACGTCTTCAAGCAATTCCCGCAGTGTTTCAATTCCAAATGTTTTTCCTGTTGGCAAATCGTTGAGGTGGGTCATTACTGTTGAGGCTAGGTCCGCTTGGTCATAGGGAGGGGGGCTTTTTAGTGTCCCGGCGCGTTGCGCTGATAACACCTTCTGTAAGAATGTGAGGTAGGCCTCTGCCTCGTGCTCGAGTTTGTAGTATGACGCTACGTGTTCCATTGCAAAATTGCCCATTGCTTGTCTCAGGCTCGGATTGTCGTAAAACCATTTCAGGGTGTTTCTAATGCTTGGCACTTCCGGGGGGCCGAGGTCGATACGTGCAACGGTATGTTCTGGGAAATCTGCGAACTGGCCGGAATTGGAAACGAGAACGGGTTTGCCCATTCCAAGGGTGCGTATCAGAGTACCCGAAAGTTCACCTGTTGAGGGAAAGCGCAAATTGATCACGACATCGCACGCAAGCATATAAAGATAAAAATTTTCCATGGTTTGGCGGCCAACAAAGACGAGTTTGTCTTTAAGCAAGGAAATTAGATTGTCATCAAAACGATATCCGCTTTGAACTTCACCTACAACGAGAAATCTTGCATCAATACCAGAAGTTAGAAATTGACGGAAGCCTTCAATCGCTCGGTCTACGTGTTTAGCTGGAGAGACTAATCCAAATGTAGAGACGAGAAAAGTATCTTGCGGAAGTCCGAGAATCCGCCGTGCTTCCGAGGGTGTTTTTGCCGGCAATCTAGGTGGTGGAGCATAGTGATGGGGAGCTCGTTCAATGAACTTGCCTACTGGCATGGAACCAAATCTGTCCTCTAGCCAATGTTGCATGAATCTCGTTAGCACTAACACCCCATAACTTCTTTCGACCAACCGTTCGCAAAGAGGAAATTTCGAAGTTAGCAACTCACTTCCAAGTGCAGTTGCAATCTGTCTGCCCAAGGCTTGGCCACGACTACCATAGGCCCGCTTCATTTCTGACAAATAGAGCGACTCGTTACCACGTTCGACGGACAGGCCCAAAAAAAGATGTTGTAGTACCAAATCGTGAAGGACAACGATTCCAGGGAGACGGAGTGCGGCATTCAAGGCATAGCGGTGGTATGCACTGTTGCCGATCTGATAAACATTTAAGTCAAACCTTTCGGTTGCTGACACTGCTTCAAAGTCTTTTGCATAGTGCCAAGGGAATTTTTCTATTAGCTTCTTGTTGGTAGGCTCATAATTATCCACAATGAGGTGAATTTCTGCGCCCGCTTTGGCAAGGTAAGGGACAAGTTCTTCACTGTAGTCCGCAATACCAGTTGGTTGAGGTGAGAGTGGACTCCAGAAAGCTAGTTTCAACGAATTTGCTCGGTTAGTGTTTCGATAACGTAATCCCAGCTTATGCCTTGGACGGTTGGTCGCCCGGCAGCTCCCATTTCACGTGCTTTTGTTTTATCAGTGTAAAGTTTGTTGATTGCTTCACCCATACTTTGTGGGTTGGCCTCAACGACGAGACCAGTGTGTTCATGCTCTACGAACTCAAGAGTCCCCCCGGAATCGTCACAAGTTATTACAGGTTTTTCTGACAAGAAAGCTTCTACGGTTACGTATCCGTAATCTTCGTCTACTGGGGCGTATAAGATCCCAAATGCTCTGGCGTAAAGATCTATTAATTCCTTTTCTGAGACAAAGCCAACAAAGTGGATACGATCAGAGAGTTCGAGGCGTTCGGCTTGCCGTTTCAGGTTATCGAGCTGCGGACCTTTACCAGCAATTACTAGATGTGCTTCTGTATCCACATATCGGAAAGCCTCGATTAAAAGGTCACAGCGTTTGAGTTGTTCAAGTCTTCCGACATAAAGAGCGTAGTTTCCGAAGTCCCCACTCTTATATCTACCAGTGTAGTTTGGAGGAGGATATAGTGGCTTCGAGTTGAGTCCGTTGAAGCGTTTGAGGCGTGAGGAAACGTTTTTAGAGATTGTGAAAATATCTCGTGACTCACGGAGTGTTTTGTTGTCCATTTGAATAATGGTTTTACGAATTTCTTGTTCCTCTGGGTCATCAGTGAAACTGCAATAAGCTGTTCCGTAGAGGTCGTAGACTTCACGATGTTGGTGAAATAGCCAGGTGACTTTGTTCGGGTGCTTGACGAGGTAGGAAGGAAATTTTGTCGATATCACCATGTCAATTGGAACCCCATTGGATTCAGTAATGTCAGCAAGCCGCCATATTAAGGCCTGTCTTATGATGTCGGAAACGGGGTACCATTTGAAGGGGATATTAATGACGTCTACGAGAAAGCCTCGCGATTTTAGTTGTTGCGCTAACTCGCTTACAAGGAGCTCTGCGCCACCGGTTATGAATGGAGCTTGAACAGAACACACGCAGATACTTCGCCTTGCCATCGCGTTTTAGGCCTTGTCTTGGCTCGTTCTGACCAGTTCTTCTACTTTGCTTTTTAGCTCTCCGATCTCTTCTTTCGCTTCTCGGAGAACGCCTTCGGTGTATAAATGGTTAGACTCGGCAGACTCAAATACAAACTCAATCCGTTCAACTAGGTCGTGAACGTGTCGAATTAGCTCTTGTTGAAGAATTAAGTGGCGTTCGTCGATCTCCTCCATGCGTTTGCCATGAAGTCCTAATACCTGATCGTAGTGTTCGCTGACACGGTCCAGACGAGTATCTAGGTATTCCACGATTTCATTGTTGAACCGAACTTGTGCAGAGTTTACTTGAGTTTGTTGGTCGATTAAGGCGTTGTGGCCGATCCTCAAGAGAGTTTTTATCGGTAAAAACAAAGTTGCAAGAAACCCATGATTTTTTCCAGTGATATGTTGCTGCAAGTTCCATATTGTATTCAGTTCTTGGCGGTCAGGAGATTTTGCATCGGATATTTGTTGAGGAGCAATCAGATTCTCAAGTGGAGTGTCGGTTTTGGTTTCGGGTTCACTCACTTTGTGAGTAGTTTTGTCTATAGGTTCTTTCCGTGCTTTCTCTCTCACTGAATTCAGTCCATCGATTATTTCACGTGTTTTTTGTTGATCGTCGTTATTATTCACCCCCCCAGTGTCTATTTTTCGACTCGGCGCTGTCAATTCACAAAGGGAGAAAGAAGAAATCGAGAAGGTAACAGTTTCCTGTTAAACCTACGAGGTCCTTTTGCTGTCTATATATAGGTGGAGAAAAAGCAGCTGTTTTAGACAGTAAATTACATAAACATTAACAGTAATGTAATATTTATGTCGTAATTGTCTCCTATAAAGAACGATAAAAAGTGCACAGTAACGTCAAATATGTATTATTACATTGTCTAAAAATTGAAAAAAGGGAAATAAATCAAGTGATATCAATAAGATGCATGAATACGCAAGGAGTGGCATGCAATTTGCATGTTATATCGGTTGGGGAGTCGAGTTTGGAAAGGAAAGGAAAACAATGATAGCTCCAACTATTGAAGATGGTATCGAAGAAGAACAAGACCTGTACGTTGAAGAACTGAGAGCGCAGATCGATGAGGCAGCCTCGGAGTCTATTCCAGAAATAGATGTGCTTGGACAATATCTTAAAGAAACACATAGATATCCCCTGCTCACACGAGAAGAAGAGCAAAAAGTTTCCCGATCCATGCGGCGTTCGGAAGCTACTCTTGAGAAGAAACAGGCTGACCTCGTGAAAAGTGATGCTCTCAAGGAGTTTAAGGAGACACGTACCACGATGATTGAAAGTAACCTCCGTCTTGTAATTTCAATTGCTAAGCGTTACAAGAATATGGGTATGGAGATGACCGACCTTATTCAGGAGGGCAATATTGGTTTAATGCAGGCAGTAGAGCGTTTCGACCCTACGAGAAATCTAAAGTTCTCTACTTATGCGACTTGGTGGATACGACAGGCTATTACTAGGGCGTTGTCGCAGAAATCTCGTACTATCAAAGTTCCAATCAACAAATTGGAGATGGTGCGGGTGGCTACTCGTGCAAAACAAAGCCTAAAGGACAAGGATGGTCGCGATCCTTCCATGAAGCAAGTTGCGAAAGCCGTTGGAGTTGGCGAAGGCGAAGTTACAACGGCTATGAGATCTATACCGCATATGGAATCTCTGGATGCACCTGCAGTTGAGAATGGTAGTCCTCGCTGGGAACTTGAGTCTGATGAAAAGACAGAGACGCCATGGGGAGCTGTATTGGGGCGAGATATGCGCGAAAAGGTTGGATCGGCACTTAGTTTATTGCCACCAAGGCAGCAGGTCATTGTTCGCATGCGCTTCGGTATTGGACTAGATAGGGAGTACAATCTTGAAGAGATAGGGAAAGAACTAAATCTCACTCGAGAGAGAATTCGTCAACTCGAGGCTGAAGCATTAAGACGCCTTCGTGCTACAGGCAATCGTCGGGCATTATACGATTTTATTACTTAGCTGTTAGATGTAGCGTCGGAATGGCCAAAATTAGGTTAGCTCGAAACCTCTCAACCAGTTCCAAGACGAACCATTACATTGTCCTTCTGTGACAGATTGGGGTGTGGGGAGGAGCAGGACAATAACTCCCTCCTGCATCTCCCTCGCCCCATAACCACTATAGCAGTGCAATATTGTTAGAAGCTTTGTGCAAAATCTACAAGGATGTCGCGACAATGACATATCTGGTCAGTATCCCCGTACTCATCAATGCCATGAAGCCCTGCTCCGCCGGGACCGAATACGATGGCTGGAATTCCTGATTTTCGAAATAGTGCAGCATCAGTCCATGCACTCATTCCGACAAAATTGCAAGAACCAGTTTGTCTTGTCACAGACTCTGACATTTTTTGGGGCAAGTTTTCTGATTCAGAGATTTCGAAAGCGGGCCGGAAAAAACTTAGCTCGAGTTCAGCTTGCAATGGAGGATCGTAAGCAAGGTTGTTGAGTATCTCTTGTACTTCGGTGTGAATCTCATTACCCGACTCGCCAGGAAGAGTTCGCCGTTCAATGTCGAGAGAACAGTGATCGGGATAGCTTGATAGCTCTCTCCCGCCACGGATTAGTGATGCGTGGATAGAACGCTCACCTAGTCTCGGATGAGGTTTTTGCTGAGAAAGGAAGGTAGAATGCCTATCGATAGCAGTTAGAACTTGGCCCATATGTACAATCGCATCGACACCTTCTTTTGGCTTACTACCATGCGCTGCCACACCTTTTGTGACGATGCGTAACCACCCAAAACCTTTATGGGCTACAACGACGTCGAGTTCGGATGGTTCGAAGACGACTGCCATGTCAACACTTAAATCCTGTGTAAGTAGCGACTCGGTACCAGCAGAATATGCTTCTTCATCGACTACCCCTGCGATGATTACGTCTCCCTTGGGGGGGTGCTTTGATAGGATAGAAGCAGCTGCAAGCATTGATGTTAGCCCGCCTTTAACGTCTTGGGCTCCCCGCCCGTAAAGTCTTCCTGCCTCAATCGTTCCAGAGAAAGGCTGTTCCATTCCTTCGACGCTTACTGTATCGAGATGGCAACATAGTAAAACAGTTGGAGCATTGCCTGTACCTGAGATTCTAGATACAACATTAGGTCGTCCCGGTAAAGCCTCTTTTAGTTCGGTCGCGATACCGTAGCTACCAAGAAAATCGGCAACGAATCTCGCCAATTCTGACTCTCCTGGCGCACCTGGGACAAGGTTAGGATTAACAGAATTTATGCGCACTAAGCGCTGAGCAAGTTTAAGTGTTTCTTTGTCATTCAAGCCTATATGATATTGGTTTTCCTAACAATGTTGCCATTTAATATTTTTTTATCGATGATTGAAAGATTTTGGTGACTTTTAAACAAAGAGCTTTACTAACACCGCAATATATTTACGAATTTGCAAGTGCATGATTCCAACGATCGGAGCAACAAATGGAAGCCTTAATAGAAGAGCAGGTCGAGCGTTACGCGTTTAATCATACACAGGAGCCTCCAGAATTACTTGACCGTCTAGAACAAGAGACACGTTCCATTCGGAGTGATTTCATCATGCTTACTGGGCGTGCCGAAGGGCAATTCCTGCGTTTACTGGCTCAACTAATAAGTGCAACACGTATTTTAGAAGTCGGGATGTACACTGGTTACAGTGCTTTGATGATGGCATCAGCTCTTGATGCGGAAGGGGAATTACATACTTGTGAGATTGATCCAGAAGTGGAAGAGGTTGCGAAGCGCTATTTCAAAGAGAGTCCGCACGGTCACAAAATTCATGTACATATGGGCCCTGCGCTAGAAACCTTAGTTAGGCTATCAGGAAGATTTGATTTGGCATTTGTCGATGCGGACAAGGGAAATTATCCGAACTATTATGAGCTCATTCTGCCCCGGTTAAGAGTTGGTGGACTACTTGTATTTGACAATGTACTTTGGAGTGGAAAAGTGTTAAATCCAAGAGATAGGGATACTAAGGCAATCCACGAGCTCAACGAGCTGGTTCAACGTGACGAACGTGTTGACAATGTGCTGACAACAATTCGAGATGGTATTTTACTTGTTCGAAAGCGTACTGAATAAACGTAAGAGTAGTAGGTTGAACAAGACAATTCCAATTCAAAGCAGTAGTAACGAAAGTCTTTGCTAATTATTTTTACAACTTTGAGTTTTATTACAATTGAAGTACTCCCTCTGCGATTTCGACAGCAACACCCCCAACTCTGACCTCTGTGGGGCCTTGTTTGTTAGAGTCCACTTCTACACGAATCGTGCTAGGTCTTCCCATCTCATATCCCTGTTCAACGAAAATAAGTGCGGTTGGGTTTGCTTTTACAATCCCGTGACGAACTAGATAAGCTCCTAGAGCTCCGGAGGCGCTACCCGTAGCAGGGTCTTCAGCAACACCCAGATTTGGAGCAAACATTCGGGCATGGACAGTGCTTTTATCGTGCACGCACTCCTGACAAAAGATCATGAAACAATCAGTGCCGGTGTCGCTTAGCACTTGGCGCATTGCGGCTAGGTTTAGTTCGATTTTGTCAAGATGTCTCAGTGATCTGGCGGGTACCATGAGTTGCGGAACTGCAGTCGAAACAACTTGCGCCGGAAGTTCATTTGGTAAAAGCTGATCTTCGGAAAGTCCAACTGCGG
Organism: uncultured Acidobacteriota bacterium; assembly: GCA_964518945.1. Taxonomy (GTDB): domain Bacteria; phylum Acidobacteriota; class Vicinamibacteria; order Marinacidobacterales; family SMYC01; genus CAZFLB01. The sequence goes on from CAZFLB010000147.1 coordinate 8,486, forward strand.
CAGCTAAGAGTTTTCTGTTGTTGTATTCATCGAAAAACCTGGGGGGTGATTGTGTCATGATGACTTGTGTCACTTGTCCTTGGTCCACTAGGATATCTACCGGAAGAGTTCCAGCACCGCATTCTTGATAAATTCGATTTGTTCCATTCTCGAGTGGAATGGTGCCGCGTGTAGCAAGCACGTAGCAAGTCCCTACAACAGGGTGTCCTGCAAGAGGAAGTTCCGCTGTGGGAGTGAAGATCCGTAGACGGAACTGTGCCTTTAGATCGGTGGCAGGAAGCACGAACGTTGTCTCGGAAAGATTCATCTCTTTTGCGATCGCCTGCATTTCTTCAGAGTTGAGCCCTTCAGCTTCTGGGAAAATGGCTAAGGGATTGCCAGTGAATGGCCGGTCTGTAAAAACATCTGCCTGAATGAAACGGAATTTTCTCATGGACAAGAAATACTACCTCAAAAACAAGGAATTCTGTGCCATTGGGAACCTAGCTGATTATGATTTAGAGCTCAAGGTATTGAGACTGTTGAAAAGCACAAGGTTAATGTTTTTGAAAACCTTTATTTAATTGTGTGAAAACTTCAAGCTCTTGAGGCAATAGTCTAATTGTAATTGGTGTCTTTTGAAGAAACTCGCCATCTGCGAATACCTCGGTGGGTTCTGCCGTCGAAATCTCGACGAAAGGTGTTTGATGATAGGAAACACTCGCGTGGCACAGATGTTTTCCAGTAAACACTTTTGGTAACATTTTCAAGAAATCAACTCGTGAGATGTCTTTTACTAGACAAAGATCCAGTAAGCCATCAGACAACTTAGCAAAAGGCGTGATGTACATGCCTCCACCGTAACGTTGGTTGTTACCGACAGCAGCAAGAGTGATGGTCCCTTGGTAGGATCCACCTTCGAAGCGAATTTTCGCGTTGATTTTGTCAAAGTCCAAGAGCGTGCGAATGGCGGCATAGGTGTAAAGGGTGCGCCCAGTTAACAAAGGTGTAGTTTGTGCGCGCCGCGCAGCTTTAGCATCGAAACCTGTTCCAGCGACTCCCAGAAAAACGCCAGATTGTGTTTTCCCAAGATCAACATTGCATCGACTGTCATCGATGATAGCGGAAAGAGTGTCTTCACCAGAAAGCAGTCCGAGTGCGTGTGCAAAATCGTTTCCCCGGCCAGTAGGTAATATGGCGAGAGGCGGACGTAGGTGTTTGGGAATAGTTACCAGTCCGTTTACTACGGAACTGACGGTACCGTCACCACCCGCTACTATAACGACGTCATAGGCAGAACGTTCTACAGTTGTGGCAATAGTTTTTGTTTGAGAAGAGGAGTTTGGTGTCAATACTTCTATTTTTGAACCGATGTCTTTTAGTCGAGCAACTACATTGTGAAACTGAGCTCGGCGTGTTGCTGTACCAGAGCGGTCGTTTCTTATTAAAAGGATGTGCATGAATCTTACTAGTCTAACCTGGTATTCTCTTAGATATTTTCTCATGCGAACGAGAATTCTTTCTGCTGCCTCAATTGGTTTCTACCTCTGGCTCTGTTTTAGTTGGTTCGACCACGGCATTGATATGTTTTTGGCAGACACACCGCCTATCTTACCCGCGGTATTGCTTGGAATAAGTTTACTGGCACGAGGTTTTCCTAAGCTTAATTCCGAGTATTTTGTGGTGTTTGGAGTAGTGTTTGTTTCGCTGCTAACCAGGCTTTTATTTGTGTCTGGCGCTTATGGCCTATTCAGTTCTGACGCAGCTGCGCAAGGATTGATGACGCTTCATATAGTGGAAGGGAAGCATCATCCAATCTTTCTATACAACTGGTCTTACATCGGTAGTATCAAAGCGCATTTAGCGGCGTTCATTGCATTCATTATAGGAGATCCGGTTAAAAGCTTCGCTGCGGCAGCCGCTGTCAACTATGCAGCATTTACGGGAGCGGTTTATTTGCTTGCTCGTACCGTTGTAACACGCTCGGAATCGCTCTTAGCAGCAGGTTTTGTGATCATTGCTCCTGGCTTTCTAACTGCCTGGGGGATGAGCAATGAGGGGAACTACGTTGATGTAATGCTGTTTGGTACATTGATGTTGTGGCTCTGTGCTTGTTGGATGCGGAGTGATAGTTGTGGCTCTTATTATTGGTTCTGGATCGGTATTCTTGGAGGCCTAGCTTTTTGGACACATGTACTAGCAACCTACTACCTTCTAACTGTTTTCTTAGTGATGGTCCTTTTTCGTTTTGGACCGCAAGTTGTCAAAAGATTTGTCTGTTTTACCGGGGGCTTCATCGTTGGTGATTTTCCGGGAATTCTATGGAATTGGGATCATGATTGGCTAAGTTTTAGGTGGTGGAGTTTAGATGCCGAGGCGATGGAATTATCAGAACGGGTAATACGCACTCTTGTCCAGCTAAAACAAGTCTTGACTACTTCACTAGCGGTGCTTTCGGGATATGGAGATGTGGAAGCTTTCTGGCCGTCATCTTTGTGGCATTTTGTGCTCACACTTTTTATTCCAGGTGTAGCAATGTTTTTCGCATGGGGAAAACGAAAAAAACTATTGAAAGTATCTCCTGAGTCTATGCTTTTGTCTTTTGTTTTTCTTGTTGTTATGGTGTTTGCTCAGAGTAGTTTCGGTTGGATGACACATCAACCTCGTTACCTCTTGTTCATGTTTTCCGTGGTGCCTATATTTGTAGGAACTACTGCTGTTTCACTTTGGAACTGGAAAAAATCGTTTGCAGTTGTATTTATGTTAGCACTTCTCCTAGTGAATATTCGTGGCAGCGTAGGGTATCTGTTGGTGGCTTTAGAGAGCGATCGAGTTAATAGATCGTTCATTTCGAAACTTGAGAAATTAGGAATTAGGTATGTTCGATCTGATTATCACCTTTCTTACAAATACGTGTTTTTGAGCCACGGTCGAATGGTTTGGACATCAGAACTGGGGCCATCTCAAACAGAGTGGTATTTACCTTTCAGGCAAGAGCTAGAGGGTGTGAGTGAAGTAGCATTGGTTCCACGTAGCTATCGACATGCGCGAAGAATTGTTAAGAGGCTTGAGGCACGTGGGATAGATTACCGACGTGAAGACCTGCTCTATCCAGTTCTGTTCGAATTCACTGAAATGTTCCATCCTTCCCAGTTGAGGTAGAACTACCTTTAAGGATGCTTCGAATCTCTGACAAAGAGTAGTAATTCCCGTTGTCAATTCCACCGCAGAATCGCTTAAGTTCATCCCACTGCTTTTGGGATTTTAAGTTTTCGGGCCAAAAAGGGAACGTTCGGCATTGTCGAGGGCGAGCAGGATAAACGGTGCAGCCATCATCCCAAAAAACACAATCGCCATTTGGTTTTAACTGCAGGACAGTGTCACCTTCCTCACTAGTCATAAGGAAGTCGCGCTTAAATGAAAGCAAGTCGATATTCAAAAACTTAGCGATTTGTTCGTTTTCCAGGGGGGTAACGTAGACCCATCCCGGCTGAGAACCACGGCAACAATTGTTGCACTGGTGGCAGGAGAAACGAAGCCCTGATGAGAACCATGTATGGTTGTTCACAGAAAACAAATTATATCGACGAACTAGGTTTTAGTGGAGTATCTAATTTAATCAATTTCCACAACGAGTCAAGAGAAAAAAAGATTCATAGAGAACAAAGGATCGCAGGTTTGTGTAATAGCGGAATATAATTGGTTGTTCGTGACTCGGTCTCTTTTCCTTATTGCCGCATTCTCCGGATTACTAGGAGTGACTCAGGGAGTCAATGAATTTCTTCTGCTTTTCCTTCGTCAAAATTCTGGCTCTGAGCTGATCCCTGCAATCATTGAAAATCTAACGGCTAGACAAATCGTTCTGCCGTTATTTTTGTGGATGCTAGGTGGGTTAGCAATTGCCTTTATTCTCACTTTGCTTCTTTGTCAAATCAAGAAGCTAAGTCTAGTTAGATCTTTACAGGAGTTAAGTCGTCCTTATCTAGTTTTATCAATTCCTGTAGGTCTGTCGATAGGGTGTGTACTGTCATTATGGATATCACCTGTGTATCCGTACGGATCCAACCTTATAGTTAGTCTGTGCTTGGAAGGCACTTTTAGCGAGTTACTCACGGTGCTTTTATTTCTATCTGTGCTTGTACAGTCGCTAGTGCGTCTTTTAGGTTGGTGGCAGGTTCGGATTCCGGCAATCATTTACATAGTTGTTGCGATGATTTTCTTTTCAATGGCGACTCCAGACCGCTTTTACTCTCAAGGTGTTGGGCAGGGCAACATGTTTAAGTACCTTCGTATGGCTGCCACTGTGAGTGGAACGGGAACGTTAAATATCGAGCGCGCTGAAGAGAATACAAATCCAACTTTCTCAGAGTTTGTCTCATTTGTTCCGAAGTGGATTTCTGCTTATGTAGTTAATTCCGTCGATTTTTTTACAGGGAAAGATTTAATGCCTAAGGCAAGTCGGGTGAATCGTTCCATGTTTCGCGGCGTAAACGGAGGTCTGTATTACATTAATGCACCTGGACCCGGAATTCTACTTGTGCCAGCTTATCTTTTTGATAAGAGCTTGAACCGATGGTTCGGAAAAGACTTACAGATTTCAGTTATTTTATTCTGGCAATTCTTGGGGGCGTTACTTGTTTTCGAGATAATGTCTTCTGTTGAGAAAATCACATCGCGATCCACAGCAGCCATCGTTTCGTTTGCAATAGCGCTTTCAGTTCCGTTTCTTTTCTATACATTTCAAATATATCCAGAACTTCCGGGGGGGTTGTTAATCCTTTTTGCATTTAGAAAAATTGTGATTAACAGCTCTTTCTCAAGATTAGAAATATTTACAGCATCTTTGGCCCTAGCTGTGTTGCCGTGGCTACACCAGAAGTATTCTGTGGTTGCTGCTGTTCTAGGACTTTTTGCTGTGGCCAAGTTGAAAAGGTCTGTGTCAAAAGAAACGAGTACTCTTTGTTACAAGTTAGTGCTTCTCTGCGTTCCGTTAGTTGCTTCGGCATACTCGATTTTCCTATACAACTATGTGTTAACTGGAAGTTGGACTCCGACTGCAACGTTTGAAGCAGCCGGGCGCTCTTCGTTTGAACCCTGGAATGTTTTTACAGGTTTTTCAGGTCTTCTATTTGATCGAGATAACGGCTTATTCATTTTTGCACCGCTGTACGTTTTGTCACTCGTAGGCTTGCGTCCATTGTTTTCGCGTCACCGTCACCTATTTACCCCCTTTGTGCTGGTACTATTTTCATATTTGGTGGTTATAGCATCCTTTCCGTATTGGCCAGGTGCTGTGAGCACAATGGGTCGTTACATTCTTAGCGTACTCCCACTGCTTTCATTGCCAATGGCTCTATTAGTTGAGAGAGCTCTCAGTTCTGGACTTTTTGCGGGAATTTTCCTAACTATGTTGTCAGCCAGTCTCGCGTACAGTTTAAGTTTTGTTCGTGACATTATTCCGAGTTATCAGCCACGACTGTTTTGGGACAGAACTTTGTACAGTGATCCGGTTCAGTATTTAGCCAGCTTTACTAGTGAAGGTTTGTCTAACTTAGACGGGGCTCGCTACACTAAATATATACTAGCTATACTATGCATTGGTTTTTTGATTTACCTTATGCGTAGCTGTTTTAGTACAAATCAGTTGTCTCCGAATACTGAATCTAAAGAATTCCACAGAAAAGTGTGTGTTGGTTCAAGCCAAGTTTTACTGATGGTGGTTACCGTAGGTGTTGTACTTGAGTATTGGCCAACCAATTTATCAGAAAAAGACAGACCTGTTTTCCGAAATGTGCTCGACCTTTCAGATGAAAGAAAGCTGTCGGTTTATGGCAAACACGGATTTGAAGGTAGTGGAGTCTGGGTTTCTGGATCTGGGTCTACAACCTTTCTTTTGCAGGCAACAGAACCATTATTGAGCGTTAAGTTACGATTTGTTAATGGGCCTAAAGAGAATACGATTGTATTTCGAGAGCGTAAGCAAGTGTTGCGGAGTATTTTGTTGCCTGCCCGTGGGCCACATACGCGAACCTTTAGATTACGAAACCCATATCAATTTAACGGCGTCAAGGGTACAAGTTATCTTTATCGTTTCACCGTGTCGTCACAAGAGAGTTTTATTCCAGCTGAGAATGGTGTAACTGATGACGATAGGCAATTGGGTGTTTATGTGAGACTTCTATGAAACAGGTCTCAATTTTCACAGACGGTTCTTGTTCTGGAAATCCAGGCCCTGGTGGATACGCTGTGATTATAGAAGAGGATGGTATAAGGCGAGAGTTGACCGGAGGTGAGTCGCAAACTACAAATAACCGTATGGAATTAAGGGCTGTTATTGAAGGATTAGCTGCTCTTGATCAACCATCCTCGGTGCGTGTAGTAACCGACTCACGGTATGTCGCGAATGGGATGAAGAGTTGGATTTATACGTGGCGTCGTAAAGGTTGGAAAACATCCGCAGGAACGCCAGTGAAGAATCGGGATCTATGGGAACGTCTAGATAAACTCTCTCGAACACACGAAGTTTCTTGGGAATGGGTGCGGGGTCACAACAACCACCCGGAGAACGAGCGGGCTGATTTGCTAGCACGAAAGGTCGCTCGTGAATTTGTTAGTCATAGCTCAGCCTGAGTCCGCGAGATTTTGCAGCTTCTGGAATTAGCGAAAAGCCGTAGCTTTTTGTGCAAGCTCCTCCCACTCTTTGTAGAGTGCTTTGAGCTTCTGTTTTAACTCCTCATGTGTTTGAACAATTTGTTGTGATGTTTCTGAGTCATCATAGAAACCTGGAACGGCCATGCGGCCCTCAAGGCTGTCGATCCCAATTTCAGTTTCAGCAATGGTGCTTTCTATCTCTTCAAGCCGCAGTTGAATAGCGCGGGCTTCGTTTTTTGAGAATTCTTTGCTATTTGTCTTCGGGTTTGAGTTTGTTTCGGGGTTCTTTAAGGTCTCTTTGCTTTTGTTCTCGACTTCCGTTTGGGTTGATGTATTGGATTTAGCCTGAAGGAAATCGACATAACTACCCCAATGAACATTCAAAGCTCTGTTTGTGATTTCAGTGACTTTGGTGGCTAATTGGTCAAGAAAATAACGGTCATGGGAAACGAAGATCAGTGTCCCTTCGTAAGCGCGAAGAGCGTCAAGTAAAATCTCTTTGCTGTCAAGATCGAGATGGTTAGTGGGCTCGTCAAGCAGAAGAACATTTGCTGGTTGGAGTAACAAGCGTGCCAAAGCGAGACGGCTCTTCTCGCCTCCGGATAGCACTTTGACTTGTTTATCTACATCATCGCCGTGGAACAAGAAGGCACCCAGTAGATTACGTAGGCGTGGGATCATTTCCGTCGGTGCACCGGAGGTCATATTTTCAAGGACGGTTAGTTGATTGTTTAAATCGTATCGCTCTTGGCTAAAGTAACCGATCTTTACATTATGCCCTGGTTTTACCTCACCAGAATCGGGTTGTTCGATGCCAGCTAGAAGGCGGGTCAGAGTCGATTTGCCAACGCCGTTTGGCCCTACGAGAGCCATCCGTTCCCCTCGTTCAATTAAGAGTTCACTGTTTTCTAATACGACGTTTTCCCCATAGCTTTTGAAAACGTTGTTTGCTTCAATTGCAACTCGGCCCGAACGTTGGATTGCAGGTAAACGGAGTCTCAATAATTTTCTTTCTGGAGGAACTTCAATACGCACCATTTTTTCAAGCATTTTCACGCGACTTTGTACCTGCTTGGCCTTTGATGCTTTGTAACGAAATTTTTCAATGAAACGCTTAATACGTTCAATTTCTTCTTGTTGTTGTGATGCCTTGGCTCGCAAATCGGCAAGTGTTTTTGCTCTAGTCTCTAAATATTGGCTGTAACCTCCGGTGTAGTCGACCAAATGTTTTCGATCAATCTCAGTAATACGGTTAACGATTTGGTCAAGGAAGTATCGATCATGGGAAACGAGAACGATCGTGTCTTGGTAAGAGGTAAGAAAGTCTTCTAGCCAGTTACGGGCTTCAAGGTCAAGGTGGTTCGTCGGTTCGTCTAAAAGGAGTAACTGGGGATGTGAAAGTAATAGCTTTGCTAGCGCTATACGCATTTGCCAGCCTTCACTGAAGGTTTCTGTTTGCATTTCAAAATCGCTGGTTTTAAAACCCAGTCCTAAAAGTACTTCTTCTGTGCGGCTTTCAATGGTGAATCCGTTGTGTCTGTCCCATTCATTACGGCAGTCGCCATAGCGTTCCAGAACACGGCCATGTTCTTCTGTGTTTGGATCAAGGGAAGACATTTGTTCTTCGAGAGTTTTGATTTCATCACCAATAGACAAAACCTTAGTGAAAGCGGTTAGAGTTTCTTCACGAACAGTTTTCCCTCGATGGCTTAAACCGTTTTGAGGCAGATATCCCACACTAGTTCCTCGAGGAAGTGCAATTTTTCCTGTGTCAGGGGATTCCGTCCCAGAAAACATACGCAGTAGTGTTGTTTTACCAGAACCATTTGGGCCTGTTAAACCTACCCGTTCTCCTTCAGTCAGATTCCAGTTAACGTTCTCAAATAGAGTGCGCCCTATGAATCCTTTAGTTAATCTTTGAATGTGAATCATTGTTACAATAAGAACTAGTCCTCGCGGGCTAGAAATAACGAAAATATAATAGCTTGAAAAGTATTTGCAAGATGCTTATTGTGAGAAAATTCTTTCAATTCATTGCTGTCGTTGGACTTGCCGTGTTTTTTGCGCGGTCGGTTTCTAGTGTTAACTCCAAGGATGAAGCCAATGTTTTAGAAAATCGTGGAATTGTTCTTCTTGAGCAATTTCGCTTTACCGAAGCGGTGGATGTTTTTGAGGCATTTGTGGAACTTCGTCCTAGGGAGGCTGCAGGCTACATCAATCTTGGCATCGCGTACTTTAATGAACGGAATTTTGAAAAAGCACGTTCATCTCTTGAAAAGGCTCGAGAGTTTGCACCTGAAAGTGCATATGTTCACTATAATCTTGGACTTGTTCACAAACTGCTGGGTGAAACGAAGGAGGCGGTGATCGCCTTTGAGCGCGTTGCTTCTATTGATACTCTTGACGCACTAACTCACTACCACCTTGGATTACTATACGCGAACCTAGGTCGTTTGGTTGAAGCAGAAGAGAGTTTGCATCGAGCCCTCGAGCTTTCTCCTAACAATACTTCAGCGCATTTTAGCCTGGGAAATGTACTTATCCGTCAGGGTCGTCGGGAGGAGGGCCGTGAGCGACTAGAGATTTTCCGTGCAATTAAAGAGTCCTTTCCTGAAGGAGAGACCTCCGTTGGGCTCCAATATACGGAACTAGGTAAATATGCAGAGGCTATTGAGAGACCAACAAAAATATTGCAACCCATACCTTCCGAGGCCAACTTTCAAAGTAGTGTTTCTTATGAGGATGTTAGTGCTGAAGTTGGATTGAGGCTTTCCCCGCTATCTGAACCACAGGTTTTGCCTAAGATGCTTACGAGGGAAAAATACGACAACGACTGGATTTGGGAAAATGTACTACCCCAGCTTGGATCAGGAATTTCGTTTCGTGACTTAGATGGAGATAACAACCCGGAACTCCTTTTTGTCCGTGATGGTGCTCCGATTTTGTTTAAGAATACAGGCGGCCATTTCAAACCAGTTAAGGTAAGTGGATTGCCAACTAACGGTCGCTTCCTAGGGGTGATTGTTGGAGATGTTGATAACGATGGGGATGGAGATGTTTACCTGACAGGCGTTGGGTCAAACGAGTTGTATTTGAATGACGGGACGGGCCAATTCACAATTTTCGCTAACGAAACTGTTCGAGGTGAAGACATTTCAGTTAGTGCTGCTTTTGCAGACATTGATCATGACGGAGACCTAGACCTTTATGTGTCGAATTATCTGGCCACAAAACTTTCTACGACAAAAGAAATATTGCTTTTGCCTGAAGACTTACCTGGTGGGGAGAATCGTCTCTATAGAAACAACGGCAACGGTTCATTTACGGAAATTTCGGCTGATACACGCACCGGTGGTGGGGCAAGCCGCAGTATTGGGGCGATGTTTTCAGATTTTGATGAAGACCGAGACATCGATTTTATAGTGATTAATGACGGTTCTCCAGCATTGGCATTTTCAAACGATCGTGTTGGCACTTTCACAGAAAGTTCCCTTGAGTGGGGGCTTGAAACGGGTTTGCGCATGCAAGGTATTGACTCTGCCGATTTTGATCGAGACGGTAGATTTGATATTTTTCTTACGGCTTCAGGAGCTGGTCTAAATATGCTTTTGCGTGGGTCTAGTGATTTCGGATTTTTGCAAGATGTCCTCTCCCCAGGGCTTCTCACCGCCGGTGTTCCTGGACCCCGATATGGCGCAGGTTTTGTTGATGTGAATAATGATGCTGATCAAGATCTGCTTGTTGTTGTAAACGAAAAGGGAGCTCTTGCTGCTTACTACGAAAATACGCCGACAGGATTTGTACGAGCCCTGTCTCTTAAAAGTAATGTTCTTGGGGAAGGGCGTGCAATGGCTCTTGCAGATGGAGATGGTGATGGCGACGTCGATGTGGTTGTAGCGACAGAGCGAGGAGAATTGGCTTACTTTAGAAACGAAGGTGGTAACCAACGTAAATTTTTGAAGATTCGAGCTGAAGGATTAAGAAGCAACCTCGACGGGCTTGGTGTTAAAGTCGAAGTAAAAGCAGGAGAAACTGTTACAAGGCGAGAAGTACGTTCCTCCAGCGGATATTTTTCCCAGAGTGATTTATCGTTGCACTTTGGACTTGATGACAGAGAACATGCTGATTACGTTCGGTTTTTGTGGCCAGGTGGTGTTAAGCAAATAGAAATGGAGGTGGCGGCAGAGCAGACTGTTGTTGTTAAAGAGCTCAATAGAAAAGGTACATCTTGTCCCGTAGTTTATGCTTGGGACGGCAATAAAATTCGCTTTGTTACTGATTTTCTTGGTGGCAGTGCTATTGGGAGGTTTGATGCTCCTGGACGCTATAGCTATCCTGATACCGAAGAGGTCGTCAAAATGGAGCAATTTCCACTTGTTCCCAATGACGGTTCTTTTGAGATTCGTTGGGTCAATCAACTCGAGGAACTCATCATTTATGACTACGCTTCATTGCTGGTGGTAGATCATCCTAAAGAGTTTGAGGTGTTTCCTAACGAGCGGCTTATGCCTGCCCCACCATATCCAGAGAAACAGTTATTTGCGGTGGCGGATATTAAGCCAGTTCTTGCCACAGATGACAACGGTCAAGATGTTACACACCTCGTGGGTGATATAGATCATTTATATCCCCAAGATTTTGACTTACTTCCGTTCAAGGGCTACGCTGAAACTCATACACTGACACTTAATCTTGGTGAGCTCACAGATGAAGACAATTACGTTCTTCTTTTGTATGGCTGGGTTGATTATGTTGATTCAAGTTCAAATCTTGCCGCATCACAAGCTGGCGTCAAACTCAGAACCCCATACCTTGAGGTAGGTGATGGCTCAGGGAGGTTTGAAATGGCTCTCCCAGAGATGGGTTTCCCGGCAGGTCTTCCCAAAACAATGCTTGTAGACCTAGAAGGAATTGTCAGTTCGACTAGAAATCAGGTTCGGATAACGACGAGCATGCCTTTGTACTGGGATCGAATTCTTGTTGCTAGGAAAGCTTCAGATGAGATGGTCCGTCTTGTTGAGCTCTTTCCTAATGAAGCGGATCTTCGCTTCGTCGGCTATCCAGAACGCGTGAACCCGGGCCAAAGGCAACCAGCTCGTTATACCTACGATCGGATATCTGATACTGAGACGTGGGGCACCCATGAGGGATACTACACTCGGTATGGTGATGTACGTGAGCTATTAGGAGCTGTAGATGATGCCTATGTCTTAACGCATCATGGCGACGAACTGCGTCTTAGATTTGATGAAGCACAGCTACCTTCTCTTCCAGATGGATGGACTAGGAGCTTTATGATGGTTGCAGATGGTTTTGGAAAAGATATGGACTTGAACTCTGCTAGCTCTGACAGGGTCGAACCGTTACCTTTTCACCATATGACTGAATATCCGTACTCTGAGAATGAAACATTTCCTATGAAGGAATTACATCGTCGCTATACGACACGCTACGTCGGTTGGGATAAGGTCTCTCCATCATTTACAGTTCCGAAAATTCGTATTAAGGGAAGTCCTTGATTTATGCGGATCAGCATTCTTGGCTTAGCGATTACACTAGCTTTCTCTTGCAGTGTACCGGAATCAAACCCACCACAGGAACTTATGGATGTTCCTTATCTAGTTTTTTCTCCAGAAACAAAAAATGAACTAGTTTCTCCAGTAACTCTAAACGGTCAAAGTCGACGCGCCCTAATTGCTTCTACACCGGCGGAATTTCGTTATCGTGTCCGCTTACCCGAACGGGCCTTTCTGACTTTTTCGGTCGGCATTTCTCAGTTAAAGAGGCAATTGGAAGAAGAGGAGATTCCCGCTGGTCGCCTTACATTTTCAGTAAGTGCAGGCGAACATGTGGCGAACGAGCTTTTGTTGAAGCGAGACATCAATATAGCCCGTCGGGATCAATGGATTGAGCAACAAGTTGATCTTCGCTCCTTTTCCGGAAAGGAGATTTGGCTGGTTTTCGAGGCATCGTTTGGTTCCTCGGTTTCTAAAACTCCGCGTTCTATCGTCGGAGTGATTGGTGAGCCGATAATTCATGATCGAGCACACTACAGTAAAGGTCGTGGAGTGGTACTTATATCGATTGACACATTACGCCGTGATCATGTGAGCGTATATGGCTATCCGAGGCAAACTACGCCAGGGCTAAAAGCTCTAGCGGAAGAGGCTGTGGTGTTTGAAGATGCAGTGAGTACGTCTTCTTGGACTCTGCCAGCACACGCCTCTCTGTTTACGTCTACTTATCCCAGTATTCATGGAGCAGTTAATATGGATGTTGGGCTCGCAACCTCTTGGCCTAGTCTTCCTAGCATCTTTCAAGAGTCAGGCTTTACTACACAGGCTTTTGTGACACACTTATATCTGTCCGGTGAATATGGATTTAAAAAGGGATTCGATCGTCATGAATATCTTGAGGAGACGAGAGCAGAGGAGCTTACCGATCGCGCGATTAATTTTTTGACAGCGCATGGCGATAAAAATTTCTTTTTGTTTGTACATTACTACGATCCTCACTGGCATTATGATCCACCAGCTCCCTTTAACACGGTTTTTGATGCTCTTTATGACGGTGATGTCACGGGTGTGTGGTGGGATTTCAAAGACTTAGATGCTGACAGCATCACCTCACGTGATCGACATCATATAGAAGCTCTATATGATGGAGAAATACTGTATACAGACAGGCAAATCGAACGTCTTCTACGAAAGATGAAGCAACTTGATATGTTCGACAATTCGTTGATAGTAGTTACCTCAGATCATGGAGAAGAGTTTCTGGATCATGGAGCCTGGGAGCATCAGAAAACACTTTATGAGGAACAACTGCGCATTCCGCTTATTATCAAATACCCAGAGAGCGAAGACGGTGGTCAGCGTGTATATGAGCAAGTAAGTTTAATTGATGTTGCACCGACATTGGTTAGGGCAATGGGCATTTCAACTCCAAGTTCGTTTCAGGGAAGGGATTTACGTGGGGCACTCGAAGAGCGCAGTGAGAGTTGGGCTTCGACTGAACACACAATCGACGGGTCGCGAAAAATAGCCGTTCGCAGGGGGATAAATTCTTCTAAGGCTATTTTCAGCATAAAAGATGAACACATTAGCACTGAAGTATATGACTTAGAGAACGATCCAAGAGAACTTAATTCGGTAGTAGACGAAACACTGTACTTGGAATTAGAAAACCGATTGATAAAATTTATTACTGCTGCACAGATTACTAACAGCTCAAGGAAAACCTCTCCTGCGGTTAAACTAGAGCCCAAAGAACTTAATAAACTGCGCGCACTTGGCTACATTCGATAACTGTTTGTGTGTGTTTGTGCAGGTAAAGGAGACAACCTGGTTGTTATTAATAAAGTAAGTTATGAGGCAACTATTTTAGAATAAAACAGAATGAGGTCTGATATTCTGTAATCCTATGGTTTGTCTTACCAACTAATACTTGAGGACCACTTATAGTAATTGCTCTATTATCGATGATGGCACGGGAGATGGACAGGCAACAAGGTGAAGTTCGAACTCAGCTTTATCGGCTTCTTCTTGACGAAGACGCTGGCGTTGCTTCTTCACTGGTTCCGCGTATGCTTGCGGACCCAGACTCTCTGACTCCTGAGATTCGTTGGTGTTTGCTCTATCTTGTTCGAGGGATAGTCCATGTGGCTGCGCGCAACAATATTCTAGCCAGTGGATGTCTTTTAGATACTCTTGCTGTGGATTTTGAGTCAGCGCGTTGTCAGACTTTACGCCTTGACAGGCTTTGGTCAGAGGTCGTACAAGAGGATCCGAAACATTGGATGCAACGGTATGAGTCTACGGATATCCATTATTCGCTAGAGGAATTGTTATGGCTCAGCGGCCAACTTGATCGTCTCTGGCAAGTAGAGAGACAGCGTTTTGATCTGAAAGATCCGCCGTTGCAACCCATTGCATTGCGAAAAAAACTTATTTCTAGCATGAGTGAAAGGCAAGTTGATTTCACTCACAGTTCTTCATTGAATTTTATTTAACGATAGTGTTCGCGGGACAAGAATTCGCTAATAGATAAACATTTATTTGAAAATGAAGTTTATGACAGAGACTCTCTTGATCTGAGAGTAGTTTGCTACGTAAACTCAAACAAGTGAGACATCTAGAAGATTTATTTCAAAGGCCTTTACAGAGTCTTCGTATATCGGTGACCGATCGCTGTAATCTGCGTTGCCAGTACTGCATGCCTGAGGCCGAATATGTTTGGCTTCCACGTACGAATATCTTGAGCTTCGAAGAAATAAGTCGGCTTGTCGGTATGTTTACTGAGGTTGGTGTTAAAAAAGTGCGACTAACGGGAGGGGAGCCATTAATTCGTAAAAACTTACCCGAACTAGTGGAGATGCTTTCTAGCCAACCGGGAGTAGAGGAACTCGCACTTACCACGAATGGCCTCTTATTAAAGGCCGTGGCTAAAAAACTTAAGGATGCAGGCCTTTCTCGTATCACTGTGAGTCTAGACACACTTTTGCGTGAGCGTTTTAGTCAACTGACTCGTCGTGATCAGTTGAAAGATGTGTTGGATGGTATTAACACTGCACGGGAAGTTGGTTTCCAGCAGATCAAGTTGGATACAGTAATTATTAGAGGTACGAACGAAGAAGAAATACCTTCATTGATTGAATATGGACGCATGATTGGTGCTGAGGTGCGTTTCATCGAATATATGGATGTCGGAGGTGCAACGCGATGGTCTGAGGACCAGGTTTACGGTCAAAAAGACATTCTCGATACTATCGCAAAGAATTTCGGAGAGTCTATCGAACAAATAGACATCGGTAGTACAGCTCCCGCGAAGCGGTTTCGCCTTAAAGATGGAACAGTATTTGGAATTATCGCATCGATGACAGAGCCCTTTTGTGGAACTTGCGATCGGAGTCGGCTCACAGCTGACGGGCTTTGGTACCTTTGTTTGTATGCTCAGAAAGGAGTTGATCTTAGAGGTCCACTGCGTTCGGGAGCTTCAAATGATGAACTGAAGACAATGATTGTAAACAGTTGGAGTAACCGTAATGATCGAGGTGCTGAGGAGCTACTACAACTAGAAGATAGAAATGCCGTGATTGCGGCCAACCGACTCCGAAAGGACCCGCATTTAGAGATGCATACACGTGGGGGTTGAATTCTCTCTAGTTACTTCTTCCCGTTTAAAGCGGTTTTTAGGTGTTGGAATGCTGAGTTCTGTGATCTGCGCGGCAGTCTTTTTCTTTAGTTACGATTTTGAGCCAGAGTTTAGTCCTGTAATACAGGAAGTAGTTGTGAGTAAACGAGCACAACAGCTACATGAGGATTCTGTTGTTATTGACCTTCATGTGGACTCACTGCTGTGGCCGAGAGATTTGACGCGAGAAAATATAGGTGGACAGGTTGACTTTCCACGAATGCGGCGGGGTGGACTCGATGGCGCTGCCTTTACCATCGTAACCGAGTTTTTCGGTCTCTCAGGATTGAAAGCATTACATGATGGTTGGCCTCTTCCAACATGGCGTTCTCCTTGGGAACGTCTTAATTATCAGTTGGACAAAATGAAAACATGGGCTCAAAGTGGGGAAATTCAACTAAGAAAACCCACGTTGTTTCCAGGTACAGAAACTACTTTCTTTGCGTTTCATGGGATTGAAGGCGCTCATGCCCTAGAAGAAAAGCTTCATCGTTTGGACGATCTTGTGAAAAGGAATGTAGTGTTTGTCAGCCCGGTGCACCTCACTGACAATGGGTATGGCGGTAGTTTAGCAGGGTCTGGACGTGGCTTAACAGATCTAGGGCGTAAACTAATTATCGAAATGAATAAGGTTGGTCTGCTTCTTGACCTGGCGCATGTATCAATGGCCACTTTCAATGAAGCAATTGCTTTGACAGAGTTTCCGCCCCTGGTTAGCCATGCTGGTGTTAAAGGAGTTCACGATTCTTCAAGAAACTTGAGTGACGCACAGATTCAAGCAATTGCTTCTCGAGGTGGACTAGTTGGTGTTATGTTTGCTCCCCCTGCACTTAAGAATCGAAGCCTTTTAGAAGTTGTACTACATATCGAGCACGTAATTTTGGTGGGTGGTGAAGATACCGTTGCGATTGGGTCTGACTTCGATGGTTACGTTAAGACGCCAATCGATGTTTCTAGTCTCCCTATTTTGACTGAGATGATGCTCAGGAGGGGATTTACTGAAAATCGAATCCGAAAAGTTCTAGGAGGAAACGTCTTGCGCGTTCTTACTCAATCACATATGAGGACGAAATCCGATTTGTAAGGAACTCTAACAATAGTCAGTGCTTTAGCGACAGAAAAAATGCCCTACGGTTGGCTTGTGCACTCGCAACATTATGTAATGGAAACTCGAATCCTTTGGTGCTGCTCTACCGTTAGCGTGCGTCTTCGAACAGTTTTATGTCGGTGAAATGTAGCTCGAAGATTGAGCATACCTGCGGAAGGGATTTTGCGGCATATATGTCGCGGCGAAGTGAATGTCCTTTATAAAGGCCCTTAGTAGCCCAGCCTATAAAAGCTTTAAGGCGGTTTAGAACGAGTTTTTCCGGAAGGTAATCGCGCAGCCTTTCGATAAATGTAGCAAATAGATATTCATAGTCGTAAGCGTTTTTAGGAGTACAGTTGTGGTTCACAATTTGTTGAAATATCCATGGATTCATTAGTGCACCACGTCCTACCATAATTCCGTCTACACCAGTTTCCTTAAACATTTGATTGGCACTGTCTGGACCATGAACATCGCCGTTCCCAATAATGGGTATCGAAACAGCTTTTTTAACGTCTGCAATGACTGACCATGCAGCTCTCCCTCGATGTCTCTCGCTTCGACAACGCGGATGTACCGTAATGGCAGCAGCACCGGCACCCTCTAGAGCGAGAGCAACCTCAGAGGCATTAATGGAATTTCTATCCCATCCTGAGCGAATCTTGACAGTTACTGGGCAAGTTGTTCTTCTTACCATTGCAGAAACAACATCTGAAGCTCGTTTGATGTCTTTCATCAGAGCTGCACCCGAACCCTTGTTGGTTACTTTCGGAACGGGGCAACCCATGTTGACATCTACTAGATCAGCACCCATATCCTCTACCATCGCTGCAGCATCACCCATACGGTGAGGGTCGTTTCCGAAAATTTGCACTCCGACTGGATGTTCATTTGTGTCGAGGGTTGCTATTTCTTTGGAAAAAGCACTTCCGCGGTTCAGTCCTTCTGAGCTAACCATCTCAGTTACTACTAAACCACAACCCCCCAGGTCTCGTATTAGCCCGCGAAACGCACGGTCAGTATGTCCTGCGAGAGGTGCTAAAACTAGGGGTGAGTCCAGGTTGACCTTCCCTCCAATTCTAAGAAGCCTAGGATTGAGGTCGGAACTGTCCTGAGGTGGAGTTGGTAGGCTCAAGTTAAACAAAAAAAATGACTAAATCTAGATTTAGACATTTTCCCTTTCTGCTTTTCATCTGGTTTTTTTAGCCTTGAATTGCTAACTGAAAAACCAAGAGGAAGCATCCTAATTAGAGTTTGATTTCCACTATTGCGTGTTCACGTAGCTCTCTTACAAAGCGTTCCATCTGAGTGGTCATTTTTTCGTTGAAGATAGCATCAGCAACGTCGTTCCGCACTTCCTCAATGGGCTTTATGTTCGACTCGACTTTTTCATCGACCCGAATGATGTAGAAGCTAGACTCTAGCCGTAAAATCTCACTAACTGTGCCAACTTCAAGCGCGAAGGCCGTTGATTCTAATGGTTCGGCAAGTTCTCCCTGATCGAAGAAGCCAAGATCTCCGCCTGCTTCTCTCGAAGAAGAGTTTGAGTGCATTCTTGCTACTTCAGCGAAATCAGCCCCTTGATGTAAGTCTTGAAGTAGTTGACGTGCTTTTTTCCCTTGAACCAATTCGTTTGTAGCATCAAAGCGAACCACAATCTCTCGAAGGCGAATTTTAGCTGGCTCAGTGAAATCAGAAATCCTTTGGCGATAACGTTCTTCGATCTCCGGTTCTGAAACCGATACTTTGCTATCAACCTCCATACGGCGTATCTCTTGAAGAAGTAAGCCTTCCTCAAAACGGCGTTTGAGATCTTCCATTGTCCTACCCTGCATTTGGATTTGTCTCTCGAGCTCTTCTTCACTTTCGATCTTCATCTCTGTCATGATGTTCTGTTTCCACTCTTGGAAGAATCTACTAGGAACTCGAAGTCCGCGATCTTGCGCCACTTGCAACACCAATAAATTGTCTATTATTCTGTTTAGAATCTGAGGTCGGAGTTCGTTGACCCGTGACTCCTCTTCTTCTGGCGTTGCAGCCGGCCCCATCTGATCGAGAGTTACTTTAACTTGGCTATCCAGCTCGGTCAGTGTGACAATTTGTCCATTTACTTTCGCAACGATACGTTCGATAGTATCAGCAGTCAATGTGGTTGTTGTCCATGTGGCTATCATTAAGATAGCTAAGAATTTTCTGGTCATTGCTTGTACTCCGTTGGTTGCTCCAAGGTGTTCGGATTTTCCCACTCTAAGAATGCAAAGTTCAAATGTTCTCTATGGACAATCACAGGGTACATTGCCTCCAACTCCTTGAGATAACTTGCCAATTTGTCCGCACCCTTATCTTTTAGTAATTTTACATGGATTGTATCCCGAACTGCTTCAAGGGGAAGTTGTTTGGCAACTGTTTTGGAATTTAGCTTGAAGATGTGAAATCCAAAATTTGTTTCGATGATGCTGGAAAGTTCTCCTCTTCTGAGAGAGAAAACAACATCTTCAAAATCAGATGGCAGCTCTCCTCTGCGGAAAGAACCGATTAACCCACTAACGGTCGTGTCTGGGGCGATGGAATGCTTGACTGCTAGTTCGTCAAAGTTACCACCTTCCATACGAAGGAGTCGAAGAATCTCTTGAGCCTCTAACTGATTCTCAACAAGGATTTGGGAGATTGAGACGGTTTCTGGTTGTATGAATAGTGAACGGTTCTGTTCAAAGTGTGCTCGCACCTCAGCTTCATCTATGTCCAAATTTCGGGACACCTTTTTATCTATTAGTGCTTGTAGTTTTAGCTGGCGGTTTACAACATCCTCTGTGCGTCTTTTTTGTGACCTTTGTTCCAAAGTTGCAGATCGCTCTATCAATTTTACGCGATTTGAAATTAACTCAGGGTTAACCTGCACGTCCTCATCTTCAGCAGCGATTAGTAAGAGTTTCTCTTCAATGAATTGCCGGAGCAGGCTAGACCTTACATCGTCAGAAAAAAATGGTTGTTCGTGTTGTGCAGATCTTTCCAGGAAATGTTCGAATTCACCGATTGTGAAAGTTCTATCGGCAATCTCTACAACTATCTGTTGCTCACGCGCTACCTTTTCTGTGCAGCCAGTTAGAATAAGTAGAACAAGCATAGAACTACGCAGCATAATGTTTTCCAAACGTTAATATAATGACACCGGAGAAGCCAGACAGACAATCATACGTGAATACTTGGCTAGGGGAAGTGAGAGCTTCTATAGACAAGATTCTGGTCTATTGGTTTTATGCAGACCAAAAAATACTACTACGAAACCTAAATACGATTCTTTTGCAGTCTTAACGATCAGAAAGTGTTTCTATATTGGTTTATTGTTTGAAGTAAGCTGACGACTTTGCTCAAGATATTTTCGGTATCTTTTTCGAGAAGCGAGTACTTAAGCAATATAGTCTCTCCTTCAGGAATCACTTGGGCAGGGAGTTGTTTTGCCAACTCAATTAAATTTTCCGGTTTGACAGAAACTTCTTTTGTTAATCGAAACTCTAGAATATTTTTCTTACGTTCTATTCCCGAAACACTTATTTTGTTTGCGACTAGTCGAAGATGTTCATGCTGAAAAAATTGTTGGACAATTTCCGGAGTTGGACCAAACCTGTCTCTCATTTCTTCTTGAAGTTTGTCCAGTTGCTCTGGCTGATTTGCGGAAGAGATGCGTTTGTATATCGAGATTCTTTGATTAGTGTCTGAAATGAAAGTGTTTGGGATATGAAGTTGGAGTTGGAGATTTAGATGAACTTGAGATCTGTGGTGTGGATCTTCAACACCTGAAAGTTGATGTATGACTTGGTCGAGCAATCGAAAGTATAAATCATACCCTACCGCTTCAATATGACCATGCTGTTCACGACCAAGAAGATTTCCAGCTCCTCGGAGTTCCATGTCTAGCGCAGCAATTCGAAATCCGGCACCGAGTTCACTGAACTCGCGGATTGCTGCTAGTCTGCGTTGCGCGATTGGGCTTAGATATGATCGGCCTGGAACAAACAAGTATGCATAAGCACGACGTGTTGTTCGACCCACACGGCCTCTGAGTTGATAGAGCTGTGATAAGCCAAAACGTTCTGCCCGATTCACCATCAGTGTGTTCACTAGGGGAATGTCTAGACCATTCTCGATGATAGTTGTACTTACGAGGATATCGAATTCATGGCGAATAAAACTTAGCATGACTTGTTCTAATTCAGTCGCTTTCATCTGTCCGTGGCCAACAACAATCCGTGCTTCAGGTACAAGGCTCTTGAGATAACTCGCGAGTGAATGAATTGAACCAATCTGGTTATGCA
>CAZFLB010000148.1:0-7631 GCA_964518945.1 uncultured Acidobacteriota bacterium
ATTTTACTAGATGATGAGCCGACAGGAAATCTGGACTCAAAAACTGGTGATGTTGTGCTTAGGATAATGGAAGAATTAGTAGCTGGGGGCACAACCCTGATTCTCGTTACACACGACCCGGAAATTGCTTGTCGCTCTCAACGCATCATAGAGTTGTCAGATGGCAAAGTAATCAGAGATGATCAGAAATGAAACTGCAATTGTTGATACCTCTAGCTTTACGAGGACTACGCTATCACAAGATGAGGTCAACCCTTTCTGCTCTAGGTATCGTTTTTGGTGTTGCTGCGGTGATTGCGATGCTGTCTGTGAGTGAGGGGGTTCGTCGAGAAATTCTTTTGGTGATTGGTCGACTTGGTGTCACACGGGTGTCGGTAAGGGCGAGTTCGGCTTCGCAAGCAACCGAATTAGATACTCAAGGATTGCAATCACCCGGGCTGACTCTTGCTGATGCAAATGCGATTGGAGAAATTCTTCCTAGTATTGCTAGCCTTGCACCACTCAGAGAAAGCTCTGAACAACTGGTTCGAAATGGATTGAATAGCGAGGCTTCTATTGTCGCAACAACCCCATCATACGGTTCGACGGAAGAGCTGTTAGTGAAGGATGGTCGTTTCTTAACAGGAATAGATTTAAATATGGCACAACGAGTAGTAGTACTTGGTCATGGGCTAGAGGAGGCGCTATTCCCATACAGTAGCGCGATTGGAAAGAAGATTCGAATTGGTGTTGATTGGTATGAGGTCGTCGGTGCACTTGCCTTCCGGGAGCAATCACGAAGAAGTTCGAGTCTGTCAGGAAGAGATATTAACCAAGCCGCATTCATACCGATTTCTTGTATTCCCAAGTCAGGGGGTAGGATTGATGAAATAGCTATTCGCATTGATAATGCAATAGCTGTAAGTGATTCGGCTCGTGTAATCCGTTCCATTGTTGCCCGTCGTCACCGAGGAGCAAATGATTTTGAGATGTTTGTCCCGCAGGCGTTGATCGCTGGTTATGAACGTGCTCGGTTTCAGTTTAATGTAGTAGTGGGAGCGGTAGCTGTGATCTCTCTTATCGTTGGAGGCATTGGAATCATGAATATTATGTTAGCTAATGTCACTGAGCGCATTCGGGAGGTCGGGATCCGTCGTTCATTGGGAGCAACTCGTGCTGACATAGGTCAGCAGTTTTTAATGGAAGCGATGATGTTAACTAGCGGTGGAGGAGTTGCTGGGATCTTGCTAGGTATCTTTGCGTCATATGTTGTTTCAAATTACGCTGATTGGCCGACAGTGATAAGTGCTTGGGCAATCATATTTGCGATGCTTCTTGCCGTTACAACTGGTGTGGCATTTGGTTTTTATCCTGCAGTTAAGTCTTCACGAAAACAACCTGTTGAAGCTCTTCGACACCACCAGTAGTCTCGAAGGTTTGCTAGTATATGCACATTAGCTCTACTGAAAAATTATGCTTAGTGTATAAGTATTGAGCTGACTCTGGAGTTGCTAATACACTTACCGAAGACAGCTTATCCCACTATGCTTCTAATGGCTTGCCAGTCGATTCTAACTTTGTAACTGGATTGTAAATTAGACACAAAAGAGCCCCAAATACGATTCCTATTCTCATTTAGGACTTGTTCTTCAAAGGTGTCTTTTTGTTCTAAGAAAGAGTTGTTGTCGAATCCGGATGTTTCTATTACTCGAATGATAACGTAGCCTTTCTCCGATTCGAGTGGTTGTGAAAATTGATTTTGGGGAATTTCGAAAGCCCGTATTTTCACTGCAGCAGACTGACCAGCTTCTGAAAGCTGAGTTCCTCGAAAGAAGTTCTCATTAGTCTGAAGAGTGATTCCAGCACGCTCTGGTCCACGAGTCACCAGTTGTTCTCGTATTTCGAGGGCCTGTGCAAGTGCTTGTTTCCGTGCTTCTATGGTTCGCAATTTCTCAGTCACTTTTGCTTCAACTGTGTCGAAAGGTTCTATGCCAGCAGGCCGTTCTTCGAGTACCTGTAAGAAGGCGTAACCTGCTCCAGGGCCTAATGGGATTGCAGGTGTGACACTGTTAATATCCGTTTCGAAGGCGGTCTGGCTTGCGGCCATTACATTTGATAATTGAGGTAAGGGCTCACCTCTAGCAAAGAAAGGTGTGTCCTGTGGAACGAGAAGGGGATAATCAGCTGTAAGTGCGTCGATAGCCTGTGAAGACTGCAGTTTTTGCGTGGCACTTTCGATTGCTTCTTCCATTCGATTACGTGCTTTTTCTTGAGTAAGTGTCCCTCTAATTTGGTCCTTTACATTTTCAAGCGGTTGTGTCGTTGCTGATTGCTTATCAGTGACTTTGATGATGTGGAAACCATAAGTTGACCTGACTATTTCACTCGTTTCGCCGATTTGCAGTGCAAATGCAGCTTCTTCAAATTCCGGTACCATGGCGCCGCGCCCGAACATCCCCAGATCCCCACCGCGTTCGGATGACGTATCTTCAGAATATGTCTTGGCCAGTTCCCCGAAATCAGCCCCATCTTGAATTTGGCGGTGCACAGACTGAGCTTTTTTAAGGATGTCTTGTTCATTGGCATTGGCATCGTCAGTCTTAAATAAAATGTGACTAGCTTGAACTTGTTCCCGGGTAGAGTAATTGGATATGTTTTCTTCGTAATATCGTTCGATCTCTCGCTCCGTGGTTGTCACGGCAGACGTAAAGAGTTGCGGAGTGATAGTTATAAAGCGAGCTTTTCTTTGAGTTGGCCTCTGAAATTCTTTGGGGTTTTCATTGTAATACGTACGAATGGCTTCCTCGTTCGGGGTGAAGTCATTTGTTGAATCTTCGATTTGAATGACAGCGTATTGAAGGTGAGCTGTTTCGTTACGTTTGCGATACTCTTCTTCTACTTCGGCATCATTTACAATGACCCCATCGGTTACGAGATTTTGCAATTTTTCGCGCAAGAGTTGCTGTCGGACCTGCTCTTCGTACATAGTCGGAGTCATTCCTGTGCCTGTGAATAGTGCAAGGTAAGCATCTTTGCCGATAAATATTCCATCTCTTTGAAGACTTGGATCTTGCTGAATGTTGCTACTAACTTCTTCATCTGAGACGAAAATACCTAACCTCTCTGCTTCTAGAGTCAACACCTTTTCTTGAATAAGTTGCTGTATTACGAAGTTGTCGAGTCCAAGCTGTCGAAGCAATTCAGGGGAATACTGGTTACCAAGTTGCTGACGATATTGTGCGTCTTGGATTCGAAATCCCTGAAGGAAATCTCGAGATGTAATCGGACTACCATCGACCCAGGCAACATCTCTGTTTGAGCTGATGGTATTAGGATTAGAGAGAAAGTCAGGTACGTACAAAAGAATAAATGCTGCGATTACGAGCATGAGTAGGAATAGGCCAACATATCGGCCTATGGTTTTGCGGTCACGAAAATGTTTAAGCATTTATTAACCTCAGTTTATTTATGCTACCCAATAGAACGAAGGCGATCAAGCTCTTGATTATTGAGACCGAGTCCGTTACATATTTTGCGAGTGTAATGAAACGTATGTTAAGCTATTGAAAAATAAGGATTGTATGCGTGGTAGATGTCGTTTAATTCCACATTCAACAGCGCTTATTAAAGAATTTACTTGTTAACATGTTCCCCCATTGTTGGGGCATTAGTTGGTGAGCCTTTTAGTTAATTATTCTCTCCGCAAATTCGAGTGTGTATTGAATGAGTCTTCGTTCATTTCTTAGTCTTTTCTCCAACGAACTCGCGATCGATCTTGGTACTGCCAATACGCTTGTTTTCGTAAAGAATCAAGGTATTGTGGTGTCAGAGCCTTCTATCGTTGTCATTAATGATGCGACAAATAAGGTTGAAGCAGTTGGTAAAGAGGCGAAAGAGATGTTAGGTAGAACACCGGGCAGGATCTCTGCCATTCGACCAATGAAAGAGGGTGTTATTGCTAACTTCGAGGTGGCGGAAAAGATGCTCACCTACTTTATCCAAAAAGCTCATAATCGAAAAGTTTGGGTTGCGCCTCGCATTGTTATTGGTATTCCTTCAGAGATTACTCAGGTGGAGAAGCGCGCTGTGAAGGACAGTGCGTTACGGGCTAAGGCTAGTGAGGTTTTTCTAGTGGACCAAGCGATGGCAGCAGCTATTGGTGCAGGTCTTCCGGTTACGGACCCTTCTGGTAACATGGTTGTAGATATTGGGGGTGGAACGACCGATATAGCGGTTATTTCGATGGCTGGTATTGTTTATAGCAGTTCGGTGAGAGTTGCTGGTAATGAGATGGATGAAGCGATTATCCGATACTTACGTAAGAAATATGACATTCTTATCGGAGAACGCACGGCAGAGCTAGTTAAGATCGAGGTAGGTTCGGCTTTTCCTCTTGACAAACCCATAACGATGGAGATTAAAGGACGTCATCTTATAGAGGGTATTCCTAAAACTCTTATAATTACGGACGCAGAAATCCGTGAGGCTCTAGAGGTTACGGTTAGTACTCTTGTGAATGCTGTGCGAGTTGCATTGGAACACACTCCCCCAGAGCTGTCAGCTGATATTGTGGACAGGGGTATTGTGCTGACGGGTGGTGGTGCTTTGCTAAAGAATCTCGACAAACGGCTTCGGGAGGAGACAGGGCTGCCTGTATCTATGGGCGAAGACCCTCTATCGTCGGTAGTTTTAGGAACGGGCCGAATGCTTGAGGATGTTAAGTTGCTTCGTAAAGTCTGTCTAGACTAACCGTCAGTTGACGAAAACCATTAACCTCATTCGGCGACCATTTAGAAGAAACTTCTTGTTTGTTGCCGTTTTTTTTGGCCATGTTTTACTCTTATCTACCCAAGTTAATGTGGAGCAAGGGCATTCTTTACTGCGGGTTTCTCTTGTAAGCGTTCTTTCACCAATACAGCGTGGTGTTGATTCAATAACATCGAAAATTTGGGGAGTTTGGGATAGATATATTTTTCTGAGAGGTGTTTACGAAGAGAATGAAAGTTTAAAAAAAGAAGTCTCAAGGTTAGAACAAACTCTATGGCTTGAACAAGATTACGTAGCCAGTTATCATCGACTGAGCAAGGCCTTGAGGCTTGCGGATCGTTTTAGTTATGAACCTATCGTTGCTGAAGTGATTGGCGTCGACGCGAGCTTGTGGTTTCACACTGTAACGGTCAATCGAGGTCGAGATCGGGGCGTGCAACTTAATGCTCCAGTGGTGGGGTCCAGTGGGCTTATAGGACGGGTTGTTGCTGTGGGTTCCGAAGTGGCTCAGGTCCAGTTGATTACAGATCGAGATGCTTCGGTAGGCGTTCTCTTGTCACGAACCCGTACGCGAGGTTTAGTTGGTGGAACTGGGCTGCAAAATCGTCCTTTAGGAGTTACTTTAAAATACGTTAGCAACTTGGAAGACGTTTTGGTCGGCGATCCGATTATTACTTCTGGCATTGACGGTATTTATCATAAGGGACTAGTTGTTGGAAAAGTTGCGTCGGTCCGCGATGGACCTAATTTGTTCAAAAACATTACCGTTGAGCTTTCTGCAAATATTGACCGTTTGGAAGAGGTTTTTGTCCTTCCTGCTGTTGATGTATCTCATATTACTGAATACGTCGAGTGAGAGTTCTTATAGCTGGGCTAGGTATTCTAGCGGCATTCTGTATTCAGACGGTTCTAAGCCGTCATGTGTCTTTTTTGAATGGCTATTACGATCTATTTCTTATTGTTACTGCTGTCTTTGGTTGGTTGTGGGGTCGTACTGCTGGTTTAGCGGTTGGAACCATAGCGGGCTTGGTGCAGGACACGTTTTCTGGTGGATTTCTTGGTTTTAGTGGGCTAGCAAAGACGACTGTTGGATTTTGTGCTGGTTTGGCTGGAAGACATATGATTTTGAATGGGGTGGGGGCACGAGTATTGTTTTTCGTGATTGTAACCTTAATCGATTTAGTGGTTTTGATAGGAATTGGTATTCTGATGGGATTTGATCGTGTTTATGTTGCTGGACTGGCGCCTTTGTATTTGTGTATGGGAAACGCACTTGTTGGCACTATTTCTCTTAAGTTGATTGAGACTAATCCAGTTAAAAGATTTATAGTAGTTCCAACTCAAGGACAATGAAAATTTACGAGGATTTAAAAGTAGTTCGAAATCGGCTCACATGGTTTCGGGTTGGAATTATGGTTGTCTTTATAGGGTTATTAGTTCGCTATTGGCAACTACAGATCGTTCGGTTTAACTCTTACTCGCAGCAGGCTCAGGCAAATCATGTTCGTCCTATTTCTGACAGAGCGCCTAGAGGACTAGTTCTTGACCGTAACGGGTCAATTGTTGCTGAAAATCGACCTGCGTTTAATCTTATTCTCGAGGAGGAGCGAGTCGCGACATTATCGTCTATCGAACGGCTTGTGGAGCTTCCGAAACAGGGAGTAAGTGATGCTGACTTTAGGTTTGCAACAGTTGGGGAGATTCTTGTTAAAGAGGATATTAGTATTGAGGAGGTTGCTCGAATTGAAGCCCGTCAATTGGAGCTGCTGGGAGTACAGATTGAGTTCGCACCACGGCGCTTTTATCCGTATTCCGGCCTTTTGGCGCATGTTATGGGATATGTTGGGAGGTTGAGTCCAGAGCAGGTTGGAACTGAAGCTTTTAGTGGGGTTGCGAGAAATGATTATGTCGGACAGTCTGGTATTGAGCAGGTCTACAACACTGTATTGATGGGCCAAAACGGTGTGCAGAGGGTTGTTGTAAATAGTGTTGGGCGCCGCCAGCGAGTTCTTGAGAGAGTACATCCGATTATTGGCGAGTCGATTCAACTGACTGTTGATATGAAACTCCAACGTGCTGCTGCAAAAGCGTTTGATGATCGTGTCGGTTCTCTTGTCGCGATCGACCCTCGCAATGGCCAGGTGTTGGCTTTAGCTAGTTTTCCCGCCTACAATCCGAATAGTTTTTCGAATTCATTGCAAACAGGGCAGTGGGAATCATTAACTACAGATGAAAGTCGTCCGTTAACAAATCGTGCGATTCAAGGCCGCTATCCGCCGGGTTCGACTTTCAAGTTGATTGTTGCTGCGGCTGCTCTTGAGGAGAATATAGTTACTTCCGAGACTGAAGCTGTTTGTAATGGAGGGGCAAACCTCTACGGGAGGTTTTTTCAATGCCATCGTTCTGAGGGGCACGGTCGTATTAATCTTAAGGAGGCTCTTGCAGAATCGTGCAACACGTTTTTTTACCTCCTAGCACCGAAACTTTCGATTCAAACGATAGCTCGGTACGCAAGACTGTTTGGTTTGGGCGCATTAACTAAAATAGATTTACCTCATGAGGTCTCAGGATTAGTTCCGGATCCTGATTGGAAACTCCGAGTGCGAAACGAACGATGGTATCCGGGAGAGACGGTTTCCGTCACCGTGGGCCAGGGGGCTTTACTTGTTACGGCACTTCAAATGGTTCAAGTAGCTGCTACTATTGGAACATCGGGTGAGGTTTACTCTCCTAGGCTGTTAATGCAAACATTTCCTGTGCGTGATGCAAACAATTCTGACGTAGATCATTTCATTGATTCAATTGTCGAAAGACGATTGAATTTACGCGCGGAAACCTTTGAGACTTTACAAGCAGGGATGTTTCAGGCTGTTAATGGTGATGGA
>CAZFLB010000149.1:0-5276 GCA_964518945.1 uncultured Acidobacteriota bacterium
GACCCAGAAAAAGAGGATGCCTGGAAGGAAAGTCACTGTAGATAGTGGCATAACGCTGAAAACACACTGGAATACCTAACAACTCAGCCAGCCGAACCACAGACTGTTGGGCTTTGTACTTGGTAACATCAGAACCCACAAAGAGAAGAGGACTTTTGGCCTCTAATAAAATTCGAGCAGCCCTCTCAATCAATGAAGGAGAAGGAGCAATGGGAGGTGTAGTATCAATGTGTTCTTGAGTAATCCGAGCCCTGACTCCCCCCTGACCTACTACATCCTTAGGGAATCCCAAAACCACAGGTCCACCAGGTGGATTGGCGGCAAAGCGGAAGGCTCTTCGCGTTAGTTCAGGTATTCTAGCAGCTGAGTCCATACTATATCTCCATTTAGTAACAGGAGCTGCTGGCTCTAAAAATTCATCAAAATCTTCAAAATTTTCAAGCCCACCCTGAAGAATCATGTCCTGACGCTCAGTACCGCACACCAAAGGTGTTCGACTTACAAAAGCACTGTGAATAGGCGTTATTTTGTTAAGAAATCCGGCACTATCACACAGGGTAATGGGAATTTCGCTGACTGATGCCAACGCATAACCATACGCCATAGAAACTACTGCCCCTTCATGAACTCCTGCCATTACCTGTATGTCATCACGATCGACTAGGGCTTCCCAGATCGGATTGGTCCCCGAGCTCTCACAATTAAAAATATACTTTACTCCCATAGCAGAAAGTTGTTCGACCAGCAGTTCTCCTCCCGTCCCCTCAACAATTTTTGTCTCAGAATTCAAGTTGAGAGAGGTTTCTAAAGGTGCTGACCTACTGGCTGTCGATGCCTTTGCAGTACCCCATGCTGACTTCATCACCCCAAAACTGGCAATCCAAGTTGCCATACGACCAATAAAGTCTCGTCTCTTGATACGCCCGTGTACGAATTGAAATAGTTTTTTCATTAAATTGTTCCTCGATTGGATTCGAAGTAGGCCTTCATCACCTAGAAAACGGTTTTAGAAAAATGGGTAGTAACCTGATGGTAACGATTGTATCTGGGGGGCAAATATTCTGTCAACGATCACTTTTCAATTGAGTAATAAGGCCATACAAGTACTATTTAAACTTGAATTATGGATAATACTAATATATTTTCAGAGCACGAATTAATAGGTGCGAGAGGCCCTGTAAATTTAATATTCAAGAACCCAATGAGGAAAAAAACATGAGTAGCACAAGACAGTTGACCTTAAAAGTTATCGCTCTGATGGTGGTAACCACAGTTCTTTTTAGCGGCAATGCCTGGAGCCAAGGAAGCAGCGAAGGCTTCCCTTTTCGCCCAGATAGCGAATATCAAGCACTGGGTGCCCAAACCGAGTACGAAAAATTTTTGGATGAAGAAGGCATCCCAGTATATACGGGATGGGCTCTCAATATGTTCACAGCTAAGGTTGGTCCTTGGAAACGTCATGGACCAGGCGTTTCAGGAGCATATGCCAATCTGGAAGGCGTAGGTGGATCGGTTGACAACTGGGTAATGGAACTTGCCCCCGGTGCTAAAACAAAGGCGGTTCGTCATCTTTACGATGAAAATATCATCATTTTGACTGGAGAGGGAGAAACCCATATTTGGAGAGATGTCGATGAAAAACCTGCAGTCATTCGTTGGAAAAGAGGTACAGTTTTTGCTCCTCCTCTGAATACCTGGCATCAGCACTTTAACAAGGGAAGTGGACCTGCACGGTTAACCGCAGAAACCACTCTGCCCATCGTACTCGACATCTTTCGTACCCGTGAATTTGTTTTCAACAATGATTTCGATTTCACTGATCGCTACGCTAGTCAACCTGACTATTTCGATCCTGAAAATAGTGTGAACTACGGTCCCACTACTGACCATCACTCTCTATCCATGACAAATATAGTTCGCGATGCTTGGACATACCGCTTATTTAATGCAGGCCAAGGCTATAGAGACATTGATCGCCACTTTAATATGTCAGGGAGTAGTATGCCTTCCCACGTAGAACAATTTCCGGTGGGAACCTATGAGCGTGCTCATCGTCACAATGCCGGCGCTACTATTGTTCTTCTGACGGGGACTGGCTATAGCCTGTTGTGGAATTATGAACTTGGAGAAAATCCTTGGGCAGATGGACATGCAGATCAGGTGCACCGTACCGATTGGGAGCCAGGAGTGCTTTTTGTTCCTCCCACTCAGTGGTATCACCAGCATTTCAACAATGGACAAGATCCAGCCCGTTTTATTCGACTAGGAGGCCCTCCCGGAAACGAAAGCTTTCCGGTAACAGCTGAGGGACTGACCACTGGAGATAACACGCAAATCCAATTCAAAGATGAAGCGCGTGAAGTACGTGAAATGTTTCAGGTGGAACTCGATAAAACCGGAGCTAAAATGGCTATGCCTCCAAGAGAAGAACTTGAGGCAATGGAGGAAGAAGCTGGTGGAAAGTTTATCGTCTTATCAGCCGAGGAACTAAGTCAGCAGTAGAAAACTTCGGAGTTAGAATTTTAAAAAGGAGTTTAATATGATGACCGAGAAACATTTTCTCTCAGTCTTGTTAATCCTCACTCTCCTGTTGGGAGGAAATATTGCTTTAGCGCAAGATGATTTCCGTTTTCAACCAGATAGTGAATATAAAGAACGTGGAAAAACAACCGCTTATGAGCGGTTTTTAGAGACAGAAAATATTCCTGTTTATACCGGTTGGGCTAAGCAAATGTATACGGCCCCCGTCAAACCTTGGAAACGCCATGGAACAGGTGTCTCCGGGGCTTATGCCAATTTGGAGGGAACAGGTGGATCAGTTGACAACTGGGTAATGGAACTTGCCCCCGGTGCTATCAGCAAACCCGTTCGGCATATGTATGATGAAAACCTTCTGATTTTATCAGGTGAAGGTGAAACCCATATTTGGCGAGAGGCAGCTCCTGAGAAAAAAGCGGTTATTCGCTGGAGAAAAGGTACTCTATTCGTCCCTCCTCTGAATACCTGGCACCAACATTTCAACAAAGGTAGTGAACCAGCCCGAATAGTCGCTGAAACTTCTCTGCCCTTAATTATGGATATTTACCGAAGCAATGACTTTGTTTTCAACAATCCATTTGATTTTCCAGAGCGCTACAACAGTGAGCCTGACTATTTCGATCCTGAAAACAGCATAAATTACGGACCCACCACAGAGCACCACTCTTTATCAGTTGTTAATTTGGTTCGTAATGTCTGGACTGCACGACTTTTTAACGCCGGTCAGGGATACAAAGACATTGATCGCCACTTTAATATGTCAGAAAGCAGTATCGGTTCTCATGTAGAACAATTTCCAGTAGGCACCTATGAACGAGCCCACTACCATAACGCTGGAGCCACTATTGTTCTCTTGACTGGAACTGGTTACTCCCTGCTATGGCCAAGCTCCGTTTCAGATACCCCATGGAAAGATGGAAAAGGAGACCAAGTACATCGGACTAACTGGGAATCAGGAGTGCTCTTTGTACCTCCCACCAACTGGTATCACCAACATTTCAACAATGGTACAGAACCAGCCCGTTTCATTCGACTAGGAAGTCCTCCCGGAACTGAGTCACATCCCATTGGAGCCGAGGGATTAAAATCTGGCAATACCCAACTCTCCTTCAAAGATGAAGATCCTTATGTGCGTGAACTTTTGGAGAAAGAGATGACTGACAGGGGAGGTGAAATTGCCATGCCTCCAAGAGCAGAACTTATCCGACTAGAAGAGGAAGCCGGCGGAAAATTCATTGTTCTTTCTGCTGAAGAGCTTAACTAGAAATTCGGTAAAATAGAGGGGGAGCCTACAGCTCTCCCTCCTATAAAAATACCCTTCCGCTTTATTCTCTGAAGCCCTCTTCTTTGAGAGAGTTCCATATCTGCTTGAAGAGTTGTTGAAACTTAGAATGGCTTCGTAAATCTTCGACATTTCGATCTCGGCGAGGTATATCAACTTCAATTTTTTCCTTGATATTTCCGGGTTGGCGACTCATAACTAAAATAGAGTCTCCCAACTTAATCGCTTCGTCTATGCTATGGGTAATAAAAACAACTGTCTTTCGGTTCTGCTTCCAAATACTCAGCAATTCTTCTTGTAGAATATATTTATTCTGTTCGTCTAATGACCCAAAGGGTTCATCCATAAGCAGCACTTCAGGATCAGAAGCGAAGGCTCTAGCAACACTTACTCTCTGCTTCATTCCTCCTGAAAGTTGGTGGGGAAAACTATTCTTAAATTTGGAAAGACCGGTAACCTCGATAAAATAATTCACTTGTTTTTGAATGGTAGATGCCGACTCTCCACGAACTTGAAGACCGTAAGCCACGTTCTTCCAAACATTCATCCAAGGAAAAATAGAATTTTCCTGGAATACCATTGCACTCAACATTTTTCCACTACCATTGTCAGTGATATCCACGTGACCACTAGTAGGTGTCTCTAGTCCTGCAAGAATGCGCAGTATGGTGCTCTTTCCACAACCGCTCGGACCTACGATGCAACAAAACTTCCCCTCACCAACATTAAAAGAAACATCATCTAAAGCCAATAGCGGTTCACGAAATCTGGAGTGAAAAATTTTTCTCAGATTTTTGATTTGAATCTTGGAACTATTCACTTCCTTATTTAATGTTTCCATGGAATAACAAGCTTCTCCAACTGACTTAATAAGATAGTGGAAACATATCCCAAAAAAGCCAACATAATCAGCCCCACATACATACGCTCTAAAGAAAAAGTCTTAAAACCTGCCCAAATCAAATAACCAAGACCACTTTCTGCTCCAATCATTTCAGCGGCTACAATTAACAACAACCCAACTCCTAACCCTAGCTTAATCCCATTAAAAATAAATGGAAGTGCTCCAGGAAAAGCTACGGTCCGGAAAAAAATCCACCTGCTGGCACCAAAGCTCTTCGCAACTTCTAAATAGATCTTATCAATGTGCACCACTCCAGCCACTGTATCTAGTAAAACAAAAAAGAAAACACCACTAGCAATTGTTACAATCTTAGATTCCTCACCAATACCAAACAGAAGCATAATTAGTGGTAACAAAGCCAATTTAGGAATGGGAAGCAAGGCCCCAATAATTGGATCAAGAAGGGTTTTGACCAAGGGATAAAGCCCCATAATCAAACCCAGTACGATGGCTGGAAGAAAGCCCAACATGAATCCCCCTAGAAAACGTAAGACACTAATCCAAGTGTTCTCAGCGAGTTCTCCTGAGAGAATCATTTCCCAAAAAGTCGAC
>CAZFLB010000150.1:0-8834 GCA_964518945.1 uncultured Acidobacteriota bacterium
TGCAGCGCCGGGATTCGTAACGGAGTTTATTCCCGCTCCAGAGCCGGATCCAGACAACGCTGGCACAACTGCCGCCGAGGGGGTTGCTGTTGATGCTCACGGAAATGTTTATGGAGCGGAAGTTGGGCCAAGAGCTTTGAAAAAGTATGTAAGGAAATAGACGGAGGCTATTTATGAAACCTGGATTTCGAATTCTAAGTTTGCTGGGTAATGTTGTTGTGCTTGTAGTGGCTATCAATACTTTGAGTTATTCTCAGAATAGTGCTCCAAACCCATACAGAACCATCGAAGGTTGGGCTAGTTTGCCAGATGAACGGGTGTGGGGTGCCACGAGCGCGATTTATCCCTCAAGAGATGGTAAACACCTTTGGTTGGGAGAGAGATGCGGCGCTAATTTATGTGTTGAAAGCGATGTCGACCCAATCCTTCTGTTTGATTCTGCTGGCAATGTTGTGAAAAGTTTTGGTGCTGGAATGATTGCATGGCCTCACGGCATGTTTGTGGATCATGAAAGCAATGTTTGGGTTGCTGACGCAGTAGGTTATGCACCAGTACCGGAAGGTTGGGGGCACGTTGTCTATAAATTTAGCTCAGACGGTGAGCTTTTAATGACTCTGGGGAAGAAAGGTGTTCCTGGGTCTGGAACAGATACCTTTAACAAACCGTCAGATATTTTGGTTTCACCTAACGGCGATATTTTTGTTGCTGATGGCCATGACGCGACAGGAAATAACAGAATTGTCAAGTTTGCGAGCGATGGAACCTACAGTAAAGAGTGGGGTTCTACCGGCTCTGAAGATGGCCAGTTCAGAGACCCTCATGCACTTGCGATGGATTCTACAGGCAGGCTGTTCGTTGGAGATCGTGGCAACAGCAGAATTCAGATCTTTGATCAAGGTGGCATGCATTTGGATACGTGGAGACAGTTTGGAAGGCCTAGTGGTCTCTTCATTGATGATCAAGACATGCTCTACGCGGCTGACTCGGAGTCGAATGATCGACGAAATGCTGGTTGGAAAAGAGGTATTCGGATAGGGAGTGCACGAGATGGATTGGTCTCAATCTTTATTCCCGACCCAGAGCCTGATCAGGACAACTCTGGTACAAGTGGTGCTGAAGGTGTTGCGGTTGATTTCGAGGGAAACATCTATGGGGCAGAAGTCGGACCTCGTGCACTAAAGAAATACGTGAAAAAATAGCCGAGTTTTTTTCAGTGCTTCCAACTCGTGTATAAAAGCCGATGTAGTCTTTAAATGTTTCGAACTGTAGGAACCAGAGTTTATGGAGGGTCTGGGTTTTCAACGAAGGACTCTCAGAATGAGGGTTATGAAAGACGGAGTGCTTTATGAAAAATAAAAAAGAAGTAGTGTTTGGACTTGTCTTATTGCTTTCTGTACCAGTATTTGCGCAGCAATCTCGTTCCGATAGAAAAGCGGGGCGTCCGGCAGTGCCAGGAACAAGTGGTTTAGTAACAGCGGGTCATCCGCTTGCTGCGACGGCCGGATTGCGAATGCTTCTAAAGGGTGGAAACGCTGTTGATGCAGCGGTAGCAACGCTAGCGACTCTTAACGTTGTCCGACCTCAAATGTCTGGAGCTGGAGGTAATGGCTTCTTTACCATCTACGATAGTGCTTCACACCGTGTCTACTCGCTCAATGCCACAGGCGCTGCGCCTGCTGCACTTGACGCAAGTCGTCGCGACCCCGATGAGCTGACGAAAGGTATTTATGCTGGTGTTGTCCCAGGACTTTTTGGCGCGTGGATTGAAGTTCTAGATCGATTTGGCACGATGAGCCTTTCAGAGGTTCTTGAACCAGCTATCGAGTATGCTGAAAGAGGACATCCGATAGAAGCTTCGGTTGTAAGGTCTATACAAGGCCAAATAGAGCTATTTCGAAAGTTTCCATCCAGCACACGCATGTTTCTTCGTGATGGAGAGGCACCAGTACCAAATAGCAATTTTCGCCTCCCGGATTTAGCTAAGACGTTTACCAAAGTTGCTGACACTGAAACACGGGCTTTAATGCAGGGTAAAACGCGTTCGGAAGCGCTAACAGCATCTTTCGATCGTTTTTATAAGGGGGACTTAGCCCAAGAGATGGTTAGATTTTACAAAGAAAATGGGGGTCTTTTTACTTTAGATGACTTAGGTGCTTACGAACCTATTTGGGCAAAGCCTGTACATACGAATTATAGAGGCTATGACATTTATTCAAGTCCCTCGACTTCTCGTGGCGGGCTTGAAGTTGTTTTGCAACTCAATCTCGTTGAGAGATTCGATGTGGCTGCAATGGGACATAACACGCCGGAGTTGTTACATCTTATTGCTGAGGCGGTCAAACTCGCTAAAGCCGACATTTATGCTGTTGTAGCCGATCCAAAAAAACATGATATGCCCACTGACTGGCTAGTTTCGAAAGAACGCGCCAGAAATCGTTCCAGTCGTATTTCTTTGGATTCGGTGATGGCATATCCTGGACCAGCTGAGAGAACCGGCTCACCTGGCGCACAGGCGATGGTATTTCCCGAAGCAATAGCTGGTTGGGAGCAGTCTCAACCTGGAAGTACGGACAGTTTCTCGATAGTCGATCGTTTTGGGAATGCTGTGGCTTGCACCCCAACGCACGGCAGTGGTTTTGGAACGGGAGTTGTAGTCGGGACCACAGGTTTAACTTTCAACAACGGAACCAGAATTGGTTCGACGTCTCCTTATCCAGAGCACGTTAATTATGCACGTGGTGGACAGATTCCAATCCTCAATAACTCACCAATCATTGTAATGAAGGATGGAGAGGTTATTTTAGCTATTGGAACGCCCGGAGGAGAAACTATTGGGCAAACACAGTTCCAAGTTCTTATGAACATATTGGATTTTGGCATGCCAATTCAAGAAGCACTGGAAGCAGCGCGTATTAGTCTTGTGGCAGAGCCGAATTTCTATCGTTCTGGTTCAGCGATTACAATGCGTGTAGAAAATCGGATCGATAAGGCCGTGACTAAGCAGCTTGAAGAACTCGGCCATACTGTCGAGTTGGTCGATGGCTGGGCCTTTGGAAGTATGCAGGGTATTCTCAAGGATCTGGTCACCAAAACATGGTTGGCAGGTGCTGATCCACGTCGTGTCGCTTACGCTGTTGGGTACTAAAAGTATTTTTTGAAGCAGAGATATGGGCACATTTAGCACGAGGGAAAGTTGTACGTTGCTGTTGGTTAGCCAGTTTTAAGCGCAGTGACCTCTAGGTTGAGTTCTCTTGCGACCTCACCGATTCGTTGTCGATGGTCGTCGTCTCTATAAGCTTCTTTGTAGACAAAACGGTGCAACCCGGCGTTGACAAGAACGCGAAAGCAAGCCCAACAAGGACTCGCAGTTGTATAGATCCAAGCTCCTTCTACTCTAGCACCTCGCCGTGCTGCCTGTGCAAGAGCGTTCATTTCCGCATGGATGGTTCGTACGCAATGTCCTTCGAGAAGGTCATGTCCGATCTCATCGCAGTGGGGAAGACCCCGAACGGATCCATTGTAGCCTGTGGCAGCAACTTGGTGCTCAACAACAATAACAGCACCAACGAATTTACGGTCACAGGTTGATCGCCGAGAAGCTGCTTCTGCAAAGCCCATAAAATAGGTATCCCAATTCGGCCGTTTCTCGCTCATTAGCTCAATACCTAACTGGGTGCATGGAAACAGGTGTTCCTCTAAGTGCAGTAATCCTTGTTCAGTGAGACTACTTTGAGAGCGCTTCGAAGGTCGCTCTCACACTTCGTTCGCCTAAATAGTGGTAAAACGGAATTTCAGTAAATGGGTGAAGTTCTTTATCCATAAAAGACAAAGTCTTCTCCATGCTGTCGCCTGCAACTATGTGCTTTAGTACAAAGTTGTGGACGGCTTTCACGTTGTTTAGATATACATCAAGGCCAGCTGACAACTCCTTTGCACTCTTCCCGTCGATGATGCCATGTCCGGGAATGAACCACTCCACATCGAGCGCCTTTGTTAACTCAATAGCTTTAATGTGGCTTTCGGAAAATCCCTCAATGAGTGATGTGAAAACACCGTTGAAATAGATTTCAGAGAGGAAAGCAACTCGTTCTTCTGGAATATAGACAATCGTATCACCCGCTGTATGAGCGGGGCCAAAGTAGTGAAGTTCAAGCGTTATCCCGCCAAGATGTAGCGTCATCTCTTCCGCGTAAACGATAGAGGGAAGAACCGATACACCGGTGCTTATCATCGATTGCTTGGCCTTTTCGTGTGCAATTATGGTCGATTCTTTAAACACAGCATTACCATTCACATGATCACCATGTGGGGAGGCATTGATCAGATAACGAATTGGTTGATCTGTAATTGCTGAAATAGCTGTGATTAGCGCGCTTGCTTTTTCTTCATCATCTTGGCCATCTACCACAACGACACCTTCATTCGTGATAACAACAAGAGAGTTGGTTCGAATAATCTCGTCTTCACCTGGGAGAGAAAGGTAGCCTTCGTACGCATAGATGCCATTGACAATAGGAATTAACTTCGGAGAGAAATCAGTTCCTAATCGACCTTGTGCTAGAAGATGAGTTGATATTGTACAAAAGAACAATGAAACAATTGTGGAAAACCATCTCATAGAGCTTCCTCTTGTACCTCTAGTTATTCTTAATGGCGAAATAAATACAAAATCCTTGTTCGCCCCGGACCTAACGTTAGAGTATCTTCAGTGGGACGTTGTGTGGCGCTACTAGTCTGCTGATTTTATTCCTAGTGCTTTGAGTCGAGCAGCAATGTCTGCGCCAGCACTGTTTGTATCCACAGTCTTGTCGATGTAAATAATTTTGCCCTCAGGGCCGATATAGTATGTCCAGCGATGAGGTAATTCTCGTTCTGCGGTAACGACCCCATAGGACTTTGCGACATCTTTTCCGGGGTCGCTAAGAATTGGATAGTCTAAGGAAAGTGATTTAGCAAAATCCGTGTTTGTTTCTACGGTGTCACAGCTTGCCGCAAAATAGTTGACAGCAAAAGATCTAATCGCATCGCCACTCTCACGGAGCGACTTACATTCACGAGTTCACCCTCCGGTGAAAGCTTTGGGAAACCAAGCGATTACAACTGCCTTGCCTTTGAGATCATTTAATTGATAAGTAATCCCATCTGTTCCGCGCAATTTAAAATTGGGTGCCATGTCTCCGACTGCTAACTCTGCTGCGCTCATCGCTGCTACGAGAAACATTAAGCATAAAGTCCAGCAAATGATTCGTTTCATTGCTAATACCCCTCCGTTGAACGTCAATGACACTAATGTTCTTTGACACCTGTTAACTGCACAGATGGCTACCGTATTCTATTGAAGTCTAGCGCTTCCTGACGCTGGCAGCAATCAGTAGCCTGAAAGGTAGGGTTAGAAAATGAACAATTTGTAAAACATAAGATAATCTACTGACTGTGATCAGTCTTAAGGAGGTTGGTGTGCGCATTGCGATCGGAGTTGTAGTGGTTGGCCTAGCTTTTTCGAGCTTAGCACAAGAACAATCGAATTCTTGGAGTGTCGATGAAGATCGAACAAGCTATTCGCTGTTTGAGATGAATGCTCAAGAAGGCACTTGGATGAGTTTGGATGTTGCTCCCAATGGAGAAAAGATCGTTTTTGATCTTCTAGGACATCTCTATGAAATGTCGGTTGATGGCGGTGAGGCTGTGCGTATTACCGATGGGCGGTCATGGAATATGTTTCCGCGCTACTCTCCTAATGGGAAGCTCATTGCCTTCACTTCGGACCGAGGAGGGAGCAATGACCTTTGGATTTATGACCGTGCGAAGGAATCCTACGAGAACGTATCTTCAATGGACTTCCCTGTTTTTCAAGGGACGTGGTCGAAGGATGGACGGCATCTCTACGGAACGGCATTAAACATGAAGGTGCGCTTCCCTGCGTATCGATTTAATTTTTTTGGCGATAGGCAAGGACTTTTACCGGCAGGTGGTCGGACACCAGTAAATCCCTTTCAGGAGAATCTGCAACTCAGTAAAATTTTTTATGTTCACAATGACCGTGCGCTTCCTCAAAGCGGTCCTCGAATCAAGACTTATGACATGAAAACGGGAGATGTTGAAACTTTTATCGACCGACCAGGAGGTGCAGCAAATCTTCGTATGTCACCAGATGAAAGTTCACTAGCCTATATTCATAGGGATGATAAGGAAACATTATTGGTTGTCCATAACCTACAAACTCGCGAGGAGAAGATACTTTTGCGAGGTCTCGATGGAGGAAGGTTTGAATCAAGCAGTTTTTACGGCGCGTATCCGAATATGGCATGGCATCCGAGGGGAAGCGAAATCTTTCTCACGTATGGTGGTGGGATCCACGCTATCGATATAGAGAGTGCTGTTGCTCGAAAAATCGATTTTGTAGCTCCGGTCCAAAGAAAAGTTGACGATACGCTTCGCGTGCGGCTTGATGTGCCAGAACAAAAAACACGGACACGCTCGCATCGCTGGGGCATTCCTACTTCTCGAGGAGTTATCTTTGAAGCCCTTGGAGATTTATTTTTACAAAGTAATGGCGCTACGGATAATTTGACCAAGACAGTCGCTCACGAAACGAATCCGGTATTCCACGAAGCGACTCAAAAACTTTACTATGCTTCATGGACGGATGAAAAACTGGGGGGAGTTTATTCTCAATCTTTAGATGGTCGTGAAATAAAAAGGCTTACGGAAGTCCCGTCTCAGTATGGTTCAATTGCCGTTTCTCGTGTAGGAGACGACATCTCTTTTGTCCGAGGGGCAGGTTCTCTCATCGGAGGTAATAAACTAGAGCAACAGACCGATTTTGAACTTGTTTATCTCGCCATCGGCGCAGAGGAGCAAGTGGGCACCCGCATACGATGGATTAGCAATCGATATTCGAAAAGGCCGCCCACGGTTCTTTTTTCAGAGGATGGAAAAAGGTTGTACTTCACGGAGTATGAAGAGGACACACTCGTGCTCAAGAGAATTCGAATCGATGGTTTTGGTGAGGAGACGCTTTATAGCTTTCCACATGCGACTCGAGCCGTTGTGGCACCAGATCTAAGTTGGATTGCGTTTCGTGAATACCATAGAAGTTTTGTAACTCCGTTTGAGTTTATGGGCCAGGTTCGCGAAATAAGTGCGTCAGACCAAAAGGGCTTTACAAAACGTGTTGATCT
This sequence comes from uncultured Acidobacteriota bacterium, assembly GCA_964518945.1. GTDB lineage: Bacteria > Acidobacteriota > Vicinamibacteria > Marinacidobacterales > SMYC01 > CAZFLB01. The sequence continues at coordinate 7,182 of CAZFLB010000150.1, forward strand.
TCAAGATGGTGATTTTATGGAATGGGGTACAGGCGGCAAGGAGCTTTATTGGACCCGAGGTAGAAGTTGGTTCAGAAAAAAACTAGAAGATATTTTAGAGGACCGTTCTGAAATCGAAAGTGTAGATCTTGCAGTTGAGTTTGATCTGGAAAAACCCTCCTCGACGATTGCTCTGAAGGGTGTTCGAATTCTTAGCATGAATTCAAAAATGGATGTGATGCCTGATTCCACAATAATTATCAAAGGTGATCGCATTGTTGCCGTTGGAAAAGAAGTTGAAGTTCCTCCTGAGGCTAAAGTTTACGAGCTTGCAGGACGAACGGTTATGCCGGGTATCTTTGATGCACACGGTCACTACGGCGGTGAGATATCAGCGCTTAATGTGATAGAGCAACGATTGTATGGGTTACACGCGAACCTAGCTTATGGTGTTACGACTATGTATGACGTCTATGGAACTACGCAGAAAGATTTTTGGGTTTCAGACATGCTCCTCAAAGGTGACATAGTTGGCCCAAGGCTATTTTCGGTCGGAGATCCGATTTTTGTCACTAAGTACCGAACTAAGATGCATCGGCCCATTCATTCCTTATCTGATGCTGATGAGCATGTACGATTTAACAAAGACCATGGTGCGACTGCAGTTAAAGATTACTCAAACCATACCCGGGCAGCACGACAACAGCTTGTTGCTGCAGCGAGAAGTCAAGGTGTCAACATCATTTCAGAATCGTTTGCTGATCCACAGATGAATCTTACACAGCTAATAGACGGTTTTACTGGCTTAGAGCATTCTATGGGTCTCACACCAATTTATGATGATGTGCGCCGATTATTCACGCATACGAAAATTGGAATGACTCCAACATTAATTGTTGTTTATAACGGTCCTGCAGGAGAGCGGTTTTTTCATATGCGTGAACGGCTTTGGGAAGACGAGAAACTCTCACAATTTTTTCGCAAGGAAGATTTGACCAAGTTGAGACGCCCGACTCATTATTTTGACGACGATTTTTATCATGTAGAGATGGCTAAGGACCTGAAACGTTTGCACGAAGATGGTGTTCTGTTGCAAATGGGTGCACATGGTCAGATGATGGGGTTAGGTGCGCATTGGGAGATGGAGCTCTTCGTTCACGGTGGATTCACGCCACTTGAGGCTATTCAAATAGCGACTATTAACGGATACAAACACCACGGATTGGACCATCTGTTGGGATCGGTAGAAGTAAATAAGTTTGCTGACTTGGTGATTTTAGAAAAGAATCCGTTAGAAGATATTCAAAATACCCGAACGGTGGAATATGTCGTGAAAAATGGCATTCTATACAGTGGCAAGGATGCTTCTAGAGTCTATCCCGAGTCTCAACAGGCAGAGCCCCTTTACTTTATTAAAAGATGAGAGCTGTTCATGTCTCTTGGTTTTTCATGACAGGTTCTTCACTACATTCCTGGAGGTATACTTGTGCGGATAATCGGTGATCTGAAATCACCAAAGTACAGGCTGTTGGCTATTTGTGTAATGGTGCTTAGTCTTGTACCGAGTTTTGGGATCGGAGAAGAGCCCCAATCACAGAGGAGAGTAAATTCTACGGCTCTAGTGTGTAATGATATTTTGTTTATAGATCTTGTGTCACTTGAGATCTACTGTGT
>CAZFLB010000151.1:0-13129 GCA_964518945.1 uncultured Acidobacteriota bacterium
CAATCCATGGTGACCGATCTATAGTTTTTGACTTTAGGTCATCGCCATCGACATCACCAGTTAGCAACTTATCTTGTGAAAATATATAAGCATTGATTGCCCGCTCCTCATCTAAGCCTAGATATCTAGCATATGCGCGAAGATAGGCACGACGATAAAATTCGCCATTGATAACCCCTGGTTTGTCCTGCTCCAATGCCTCAAGGAAGCGGATTCCGATCCTAGTATGCTCTGAAATCTCTTCTAAGCTAATTCCGCGAAGCTCACGTTCACGTCTCAGCTTCTCACTCAGCGACACCATGGAAATCGAGTTGAGTCTTTGGATGGGTAACCCAGCAACCCTACCCAACTATGAATAGAGTTTTAACTGCAAACCTAATAACCTTAATTGTGGCAGACGAAGGTGTTCATGTCAACGTAATATCATAGCGTTAATACTTTAAATAACAAAAATGGCCATAATTGTGTTTAATTAACACTGAATAGCTTGCATCAACCGTTTCAAAGATTCAACTTCAGCAAAAGCTGAGATTCCCGCAACTCCCGACACGCCAGTTGCCGCAACTTCTCTAATTCTAGTTAAGGTAATTCCCCCAACAGCATAAACTGGAATTTCAGTTGTATTCACAGCTTCTCGTAATGCACCAATTCCAAACCCAGGATGCCCTGGCTTCGAAGCCGTCTCGTAAACAGGCCCAAAAACCACAAAGTCAGCTCCTCCACGTTCTGCTTGTCTTATATCTTCCAAGCTATGAGTAGATACCCCTATGCACAGTTTATGCCCGGTAGAGCGACGAACATCGGCCGTTTCAAAACTTCTCGAAGGCAATTGCACACCACCTAATCCCAGCGCAATTGCAATATCGACACGGTCGTTTACAAACAGCCGTTTAGCAACATCCGGAACTCGGGAAAGTAGTTCTGAAAGAACCCTCTCAACAACAGACGTCGGTGAATTAGGCAGTCGAATCTGCACTCGGTCCACACCTAGTTGAAGAGCGTTAAAGGAGTCGTCAGCCGCATTATCCGAATTGGCACTAGTTATCATGTATGTAGAAAGACGACCCATCTATATTTTAACCCTTCACAACTATAGCTAATAATAGGTGAACTGCACCGTAAATCACGACGTTCACTTCGGAACTATTCGGCCCGTCGACTTCTCTTTGGGAATTTCGTTACCTGTTTCTACACTTGGGTTTACTACTTTGGATTTAAAACTCCTTGAGAGACACCTCGATGTCGTCGAATAAAACCAAATAACTCAAGCACAGCAAGATAAATATTTCCAAAACCAAGTCCACAAACAGCCCCCCTGAACGTAGGGGAAAGAACAATCGAAGTTAGGCTAGGGTACGCCTGTAGAAAGTAATTTCTCTCCCAGAATCCGGACCAAGGCACAAACAACAAAAAGATACCTATTTCAAAAAGCACAAGCACATAAAGAAGTAGGAACTGCTTACCTCTTTTGATAAGCATCAACTTACACTAATCCAAAAGGATAAATTATGGTGCCTTGCAATTAAAATCCCTACGGAAGTCAAGACAGCTAGCTGCAACTTCATAGAGACTAATTTTATCTACAAAGATTGAACTTAATAACTCGCGTGTTCCACAAAAATCCAATTGCCGTCCGTCACTGTTAGTTGCTTATTGCAATGAGCAATTAGTACCGTTTTTCTCTTAATCTTGCCGACTTTCCTTTTCGCTCTCTCATGAAATACAGCTTAGCTCTTCGAACATGGTGCGAACGCAAAACTTCAATCTTATCAATGGTACGAGCATGAAGTGGAAAAATCCGTTCAACGCCAGTACCAAAAGATACTTTGCGTACGGTCATAGTTGCACGCGGTCCACTACCCTTAAGCGCAATGACCATACCCTCAAAAATCTGAACACGCTCTTTGTCTCCTTCTTTGACACGCACGTGCACCTTAACAATATCCCCCGCACACAGTTCTGGTAATTCACTTCTTAACTCACGGGCATCTAACTTATCAATCACATTCATTCCATATATTCCTTAACATCACCTGTTTTCAATTATTATTTTATTCCTAAAAGTTCCGGACGTCTTACTTTTGTGTCGTTCAGTGCTCTCTTCTCACGCCACTCTTGCACAGCATTATGATTCCCAGAAAGCAAAACATCAGGAACCTCAAGACCTCGATATTTTGACGGCCTAGTATAGTGCGGGTAATCCAGTATCCCGCGACTAAAAGAATCCTGTTCTGCCGAAGCTGAGTCGGACAAAGCTCCCGGCAACAAACGGATAATTGCATCAACAATAACCATTACCGGAATTTCACCACCAGACAGCACATAATCACCTATTGAAACTTCCTCCGCCTTTGTAGCTTCTACAAAACGTTCATCCACTCCTTCATACCTTCCAGCAACAAGTATAACTTGTTCAGCTCTGGAATACTCGCGAACATGATGCTGCTCCAAAGGCTTGCCACGCGCAGATAGCAACAACAACCTACGCTGTTCAGACTCAATGTCAACACTACCAGAAAGAGCTTCCACAGCAGTAACTAAAGGTTCTACCTTCATGACCATCCCTGGGCCACCCCCATAAGGTGCGTCGTCCGTCGAGCGGTGTCTATCTTGACAATAATCTCGTAGATCGTGCACTCCAATAGACAAAAGCGACGCTTCTCTTGCTCGGCGAATGATCCCAAACTCAAACACACTTTTAAATATTTCGGGAAAGATCGTGACAATATCAATGCGCATTGAGCTCAAAAAGTCCTTTAGGGACTTTCACCTCAACAAAGCCAGCATCTAAGTCTATTCGACGAAAGACATCTCGACAAAAAGGTAAAAGCAGTTCCTTGCCATTTATCTGCCTAACAACAACTACATCAGTACCACCAGTAGAAAGAACCTTCTCAGCGGCGCCGATCAATTCTTGATTTAGGTTTCTAACAGATAATCCAACAATGTCAAAGTGATAATAATTACCATCAGGAGTGGATTCAAACTCAGCAATAGGTAGAAGTAGTACTTGTCCTGCAAGACTTTCAGCTTCGCCAATGTTCGAAACCCCAGAAAATTTTAAAATAGCGCGGTTCTTATGCTCACGCATGTTCTCGATGCTATAGCAGGTAAGTGCACCATCTTGGTTCTCGACAAAAACATTAGAAAGACAAGAAAAACGTTCAGGTGACCCGGAATAAGGATTCACAATCACTTCCCCTCTCCGTCCATGTGCCCTAGCAATTTCTCCAACCATAACCATTTCATTGCGATCAAAACAATTTTCTGACTTAGAAGTACTCACTCAATTATTTCCAAATGGAAATGTTTTCCTACTTTCATACCAGCAGCGGTCAAAAGCGTCCGTATCGACTTTGCAGTACGGCCTTGCTTGCCGATTACTTTTCCTAGATCTTCTTGTGCAACACGAAGCTCCAAGATTGTCGTTTGTGCTCCCTCTACTTCGCTAACCGAGACATCATCCGGATTATCAACAAGTTCTTTAGCAATGAGTTCCAACAATTCCTTCATCAGCTAATCTCCCCAGCCAGCAATATATGTCGGCCGCTCAATCAGATATATTGGCGTTAAACAGCTGTATTTTTGATTAAACTCTTTACGGTGTCCGTTGCAGATGCTCCTTTTGAAAAACAATAGTCAATCCGATCTCTTTTAAGAGAAACTTTCGCTTCCGAGGGTTTCGGATTATAGGTCCCAACATTCTCAACAATATTTCCACCGCGCCCTGTCACCGAATCAGAGACAACAACGTGGTAGTGAGGACGCTTCTTGCTACCCTTACGGGCCAAACGTATTCTTAGCATCTAACTGAACTCTCGCTTCCTTAATAAATGCTGAATCATCTTCCAAGATTTTTAAACGCATTCATCATCTTTTTTGGACTAACATTATTAAAATTCGATAGTTTCCTCGCCATCTTACGCGCCTCCGTGAAGCGCCGCAAAAGCCGATTGGTATCCGAAACTTTTGTGCCACTTCCTAATGCGATTCGACGACGTCGAGACCCGTCGATAACCTTTGGATGCTCTCGTTCATAACGAGTCATTGAGTCAAGAATAGCCTCAAACCGCTGAAAATCAAGCTCGTCTGCTTCAGCATCAAAATTCGAAGCTCCAGGTAATAAGCTAACAATTTCTGACAACGAACCCATTCGTTTAATTTGCCTTAGTTGTAACCGAAAATCTTCAAGCGTCAGTTCCCCTTGTTGCACCTTACGTTGAAGCTCAACCGCTTCTTTCTGCTCAATAGACGCTTCCGCTCGCTCAATGAGGCTTAATACATCTCCCATCCCTAGTATACGAGATGCCATTCGAGACGGATGAAAAGGCTCGAATTCAGACAGCTTTTCTCCTAACCCTACATACTTAATAGGCACCCCTGTAACCGTAGCAATCGACAGCGCTGCACCCCCCCGAGCATCACCGTCAAGCTTAGTAAGTATATGACCAGTAAGATTCACAGCCCTAGCAAAACTTTTGGCACTATTAACAGCGTCTTGACCTGTCATGGCATCTGCAACCAACAGCACCTCTGAAGCCTCAGTAACAGACTGAAGAATAGAAAGCTCCTCCATAAGTTCATCATTTACATGGACTCTACCGGCAGTATCTACAATCAGAACATCGAATCCTTTATCTTTCGATAAGCCAAGTGCTTCTTGTGCTCGAACTATCGGTTGCATTGAATCCGGGTCGAAAGCAGGAATCCCAACCTGCTGTGCCAGTATCTTCAACTGCTCAAGAGCGGCAGGCCTTTTCACATCAACAGAAACCAAGGCTGGACGCTTACCTTCTTTCAGCAACATCTTGGACAACTTGACAGAACTAGTGGTCTTCCCAGATCCTTGTAGCCCGACCATTAAAATCACTGCCGGACATTGGTTCTTTAATGAGAGTAACCGAGTTTCACTACCTAAAAGCCTCACCAACTCGTCACGGGTAATCTTGATTACCTGCTGTGGTGCGGTGAGTGATTCAAGAACTTCTTTCCCTACTGCTTTGTCCCGAATACGAGCAACAAAATCACGCGCCACAGCAAATTGAACATCCGCAGCAAGTAAAGTTAAACGGATCTCTTTGAGAGCCTCGTCAACGTGAACCTCTGTTAGTTTGGCTTGTCCTCGTAGTTTTTTAAATACGCCTTGAAGACGATTTGAAATCTGTTCAAACATGGATAGGTAACAGTAGCAAGGGAGGAGAATAAACCTTTAAATGTTGCAAAAATTAATGTTAGATAAAGTCTCGGAAAAAGTCAAGATGGATGCCACACCCAAAACCATAGAATCTTATAGCTTTAGGTTATTTATATACAATCCCTTAAATCAAACATATATATGGATTTAGAAGTAATACAACTATTGCTAAAAAAAGGGGAATCCACCACTAAATGACAATTAAGATGAAGTAACCCAAGTATTAATTATTAGAACCGGTTTCCAATAGCGTAAGTAATGCCACAACATACTTCACACATTTTCAAGCAGATGACCCAAACGCTCTTTTTTTGTTTTTAAATATGCAGCAGAGACCTCATTTGCTGCGACCTCAACTGGAACTCTTTCTTTAATACAGAGACCATATGCCTCAAGTGCGATAAATTTTCTCGGGTTGTTAGTCAACAGTCGAATGTTTTTCAGTCCAATTTCAGTGAGAATTTGAGCACCAATACCATACTCGCGTTGGTCTGCTTTAAAACCTAAACGTTCATTGGCCTCAACTGTATCTAGACCATCATCTTGCAGTGCGTAAGCTCGAATTTTGTTAGTTAAACCAATACCACGCCCCTCCTGATGAAGGTAAAGCAAAACCCCACGACCTTCCTCTCCAATTTGTGCCAGAGCTGCATCAAGTTGAGGGCCACAATCACAGCGTTTTGAGTGAAAGACTTCTCCCGTAATACACTGGGAGTGAACTCGGACTAGGACATCCTCATCAGGTAGAATCTCTCCAAGAATCAACGCCATATGAGTTGTACCATCAATTAGATTCTTAAACGCTGCAATTCGAAACACCCCGTACTCAGTCGGTAGGTTTGCTTCAGCTAAACGCTCAACAAGCCGTTCAGTCCGCAAACGGTATCGTATTAGGTCAGCGACTGTAATCAACTTAATATCATGAATTTCAGAGAATTTCTCAAGATCTGGCAACCTAGCCATTGTTCCATCCTCATTCATCACTTCACAAATAACACCAGCAGGATAAAGCCCAGCAATTCTTGCTAGATCTACCGCCGCTTCCGTTTGACCTGCCCTCTGAAGAACGCCACCTGGTTTAGCTCGCAGAGGAAACATATGACCAGGGCGAACAAGATCAGCAGGTAGAGTTCGCCTATCGACAGCAGCACGAACGGTCCGCGCTCGATCAGCAGCAGAAATGCCAGTACTAACCCCAGCCTTCGCTTCAATAGAGACACAAAACGCCGTTCCATAGCTCGATGTATTATCTGCAACCATTAAAGGTACTTGAAGCTCGTCAAGTCTTTCACCCATCATAGGCATACAAATAAGACCACGCCCATGCACAGCCATAAAGTTGATAGCTTCGGGTGTTATCTTGTCTGCAGCGATTGTTAGGTAACCTTCATTCTAACGGTCTTCATCATCAACAACAATGAGCATCTTACCCGCAGTAAAATCTTTTAACGCGTTCTCAATATCGGAGAAACGGGTCGCGTCATCGTTCTGTTTTTCGCTCATGTAGTGAGTCTCTTCCTCTGGAGCCTCTATTCAGTAAGCCGACTCAAGTATGGCTTTGCGAGGCGATTTAGGTACTTAAACAGTATATCGTACTCAAGGTTAACGCTGTCCCCTTCCCGAAGCTCTGAGAACGTTGTTCGAAGCAGCGTATGAGGGATTAGCATAACTTCGAAGTACCCTTCCGTGCAATAGTTTACCGTCAAACTCACACCATCAACTGCAATCGAGCCCTTTTCTACAACAACAGGCTCCAGAGTTGCAGCATACTCAACACCAATAACATGGTCGCCTTCCCTTGGACCACAAAAACGGACCTTTCCGACCTGATCAACATGACCTTGCACGAAATGTCCTCCAAATCGATCTTCAGCACGTAGAGCTTGCTCCAAGTTAATATCGCTACCCACCTCAAGCCCAGAAAGGTTAGTGCGCCTAACCGTTTCCGGTGCAACATCAACATGGAAGCAATGGCTTTGGACGTTGGTTACCGTAAGACAAACTCCTGAGACGGCAATACTCGCGCCAACCGGAAGATTTTCTGTAATAGCTTCAGAATGGATCGACAATTCAATCCATTTTCCACGAAGACCCTTCGAAGTAACTCGACCGATGTCATGAATCAATCCTGTAAACATAATCAGTCAAGAAGTCCATCTATCATCCACCCGTCAGCAAGACGAGCCCATCGGACGGACTTAAGGTTGTAAGCATCAGTAACAGAATCAACCCCCTCTCCACCAAGAAAAGGGCGGGCTAAACGTCCGCCTATCAATCTTGGAACACAATAAATAACTAATCGATCAGCAAGGTGGTTCTCTATAAAACTTGCGTGTACTTCCCCTCCACCTTCAACAAGAACACGGCTTAGCCCGCGTTCAACTAGTAGCTCGAGAACAGCATTAAGATCCAGTTTATTCTTCACGATTGCCACTGCTTCCACGTCGATACCCGCTCGCAGTAACCTTCTTCGCTTATCTGTTGAAGCATCCTGACGACATATCACAAGAACAGGCCCCTCATGAAGGGACTTCACTAACTGGCTACGGGTAGATAATCTTAACGAACTGTCTAGGACAACTCTCCAAAATTCACCTGTTTCACTAGAACGTGGACGACGATTCAAGCGTGGGTCATCCTCCATTACCGTATCTGCACCGACAACAATCCCATCATTTTCCAATCGCAGCATACGCGCATGCTTACGCAAACGGTTTGAAGTTATCCACTTGGAATCTCCCGATCGTGTTGCGATCCGACCGTCAAGACTCATTCCAGCTTTTAACGTAACATAAGGAAGGCCGTGTCGTGCACGCTTCATGAAAGCAGCGTTAATGTGCATCGCTTCATTACGCAACAGCCCAACATCTACGCGAATACCATTTTTCCTTAATCGACGGAAGCCACCTCCTTTCACATTAGGATTTGGATCGCGAACTGAGGCAACGACACGCTTAACTCCGCACCTGACAATCTCATCAACACAAGGAGGTGTCCTGCCGGTATGACAACACGGTTCTAGAGTCGTATAAAGCGTTGTCCCTGATATACGTCCATTTAACTGAGAGAGCGCTAGTGCTTCTGCATGTGGCTCTCCTGGTTTTCTGTGAAACCCTTGGCCCAATACGCGAGCCCCCCTTGCAACAACAGCACCAACAATAGGATTTGGTGCGCTAGTTCCCCTACCAAGAGCCGCCAAGCTAAGAGCTCGCCGCATCATTCTTATATCTATTCGATCAAATGCCATAACACGCAGAGTCTACCGCAAGCCTTCCTCTCTTATCTTAGAGCTAGCAACCCATCTGCTTAACTGGAAGCGGCACATCAACAATCGCACCCACGAAATCTTTGTACTCAAATTCAACAAGGTCCTGTACTGTTTCACCAACACCAATAAAACATACGCCAAGACCCAGCTCACGAGCAATTGCCACCACAACACCACCTTTTGCCGTTCCATCCATCTTAGTCAAAACAATACCAGTTATCGGTAATACAGCTGCAAACTCACGCGCTTGTATCAACCCATTACTACCAATTGAACCATCCAATACCAGTAATCGATCATGTGATGCCCCTGCCAAGGCGCGGGACGTCACTTTATCGATTTTACGAAGCTCATCCATTAATGGGCGCTTGTTATGAAGTCTACCCGCTGTATCTATGATCACTTCGTGAACTCCACTTGCAATTGCTGCTTTTATTCCATCATGCACAATAGAAGCAGGTTCGCAGTTAATATTCCCAACTACAGTCTCAAAGCCGACCAAATGACCCCACTCAGTAAGTTGCTCCTGCGCTGCAGCCCTAAAAGTGTCTCCCGCAACAACAAGTACAGTTCGGCCGCTTGATAGAGCCCGATGTGCTAACTTAGCAACCGTAGTCGTTTTTCCCACACCATTGACGCCAAGCACAATCGTCACATTGGGTAATTCACCATCATTAGATTTGGAAACTTGAACTTGGCTAAGAATTGCAAACAGTGCATCTCTTAGTTCTACTTTGCCGACGGGACCTCTCCCTCTGAGTTCCTTAAGGATTTCTGATGCAGTATCAACACCAATATCAGCAACAACCAGTGCCTCCTCAAGAACATCCAAATCAGCAGACTCTGACAACCGCCAGGGATTGGAGAGCTGTTCGCGAGTACGAATGAGGCCCTCACGTAACCGTTCTGCGATAGATCCTTTCGCCACCAACATTAACCTACAGGATGTCGCACTACAGCAACTTAACTAACTACTTTTCTTAAGCGTATCAAGACTTTCAAGCGCCAGCTGGCCAAAATAGGAAAGTCGATCAATTTCTACAACTCTTCGGTAAAATTTCAGAGCTTCAGTTGCATCACCTCTTTTCTCACATATGCGCGCCAGTTGGAAAAGGCTTTCCACTTCGAATTCTGCGATTTCAATAGCTTTAAGAAACTGTTTTTCTGCCCCCTCAATGTCTTCCATCAAGAGATAGACTTTCCCGATCCCTCTGTAGCCCAAAGCAAACTCTGGTGCTTTCTCCACTGCACGTCTAAAAAAAGTCAATGCCAAATCTAGGTTCTGCTCATCTAAATAAAGATTGCCAATGTTATATAGAGCTTTTTCTGGGGTTAGATAGCGTGGATTTCGTGCAGCCCTGCCGAAAGCTTCAAAGGCTTGGTCTCGAAGACCAGACTCGGCATACGCCATACCCATATTGTTGTAAGCATCCGTTAAGTCCGGGTTGATTTTAAGAGCCATTTCAAATGAGACTAGAGCTTGTTTAAAATCTCCTGTCGCAGCTAAAGCCAAACCCATTGCATTGTGCATAAAGGGATTTTCAGAATCAAGCTTTAAAGCAAATTGATATTCACGGATGGCATCTTGATAACGGCGTTCTTGGTGCAAACTCTTTCCACGATTGAAAATATTCATGGCCTCTTCAATGTCTTTGTCGGATTGAGCGTTCGCTGGGTGTGTGACCGTCACCAGTAAAGCAACAAGGAGGGACTCTTTGATTCTAATAGCCACTGACAACCTCCTTTTGACTGTATATAAGAACTATTCTAGCTCAAAGAAGATTTTCGTGACCACTGGTGAAAAACCAAGGTAATAACCATAGAACTTAGTTCCTGTCCAAACAGTGTCAACTAATGAATCTTCTCCGATAAAATCTCGTAAACTCGCAACTGCTTAGTTTTACCTTTAAGTGAAACAACTCCAAGATCTCTAGCTTCAAATAGGCCCTTAATCAACTCAAAAGTTTGGTCACCCACAATAATTTGGCCCTCCTTTGCAACATTCGCCTCGATACGTGAGGCAACATTCACTGTATCTCCAAGTACTGTGAATTCACGTCGTTTCTTAGAACCGATCGGGCCCGATACCGCCTTGCCACTGTAAATACCCATTCGCATTTGTATTAACGGCTTTTCTTTGAATTCTTCGTTGAGCACGTAAAGACGGCGCCGCATTTCAATGGCAACTTTTACTGCTCTTGCAGCATGATCTTCGTATTGATAAGGAGCTCCAAAAACAGCCATGATGCAGTCTCCTATAAACTTGTCAAGAGTGCCTTCGTGCTGAAATATCGGCTCTTCCATTCGAGAGAAGAACTCGTTTAACAATTCCGCCACAGATTGAGGCCTCATTTGTTCCGCTAGTTGTGTGAAGCCAACGATGTCTGCAAAAAGAACAGAAACTTCGACTTCCTGCACCTCTTGTTCCCCTTCTGAAAGAATTCTATTCGCCACATTTGGTGAAAAATATTTTTCTAAGCGCTCTCGGGAAGCCTTCTCCTCTTGTATTTTTTGATTCAGATTTGCCTGTTGAATAGCAATTGCAGCGTAGTTAGAGAGAACACTCAAAAGCTCTAAATCTTCCGTCGAAAAGGTCTTTGTCTGGATAGGTGAATCCACATGAATTATCCCAATCACGTCATCACCCTTCCATAAAGGTGCGCACAATGCGGACCTAATACCATGAAACCAAACGCTTTCACCTTTAGAGAAACGAGGGTCAACTTGAGCGTCCGACGTGAGAATTGCCACTCGATCTTTAGTAACTTTATCCGCTATTGTCTTACTAATCGTAATCTGTCCGTCATCATTATTGCGGTAGCGAACAACTTTTGGTTTCAAGTTGCGTTTATCGTCATAAAGCATCAAAAAACCACGATCCCCAGGGATGTGTTCAAACACAGCATCCATAACCCGATCAGGGACTTCTTCCGGTGTTGTAGAAATAAGTGTTTTCGCTAACCCTGAAAGGCTGCGAAGAACAAGGTTAACTCTGCTAAGTTCGCTGGTTGCTCCAGCATCTTTTTGTTCTGACAAGGATCGTGAACTTGAACCGTCTGGGGGAGTAAATTTTCTAAGAAAGTATTTCGATAGGTCAGTCACACTTCTAATTATCGTGCCTGGGTCTTCAAGCGAAGCTATTTGCTCATCAAGTACTACCTTCTTATCAAGAGTTTTTCGAAATAGAATTCTCGAGCTTCCTAAGAGAATTTGATCTCCTTCTTTGAGAAATGTCTCTCGAAGCCGATTTCCATTAACCTGAGTTCCATTTTTACTGTCTAAATCAACCAATCGACAACAAAAGTGCTCAATGACAACTTTAGCGTGCCGCCGAGAAACATTGAAGTCGTTGATAACGATATCGCAATCTGGCGCACGACCCATTACGATAACTTCTCCACTAACTGGTACTATTTGCTCAGTGCCATCTCTCTGTAGCAAAGCCAGCTCATACATTAGGTTAATCCAAGTTCATTAGTTCAATCCGAATCATGTTAAGCGCTGCCTGAGCTGCAAACCTTTTTATTTGCAAACGACCTTCTGGAAAAGTAAATCGCTCTACCCTGTTGCTCGTAGAAGAGTCCACCGCAATGTAAACAAGTCCGACTGGTTTTTCCGCACTACCACCTCCCGGACCTGCAATCCCAGTGGTTGAAATAGCTAAGTCACTTCCAGTCAACTCTCTCGCTCCTTTTGCCATTGCCAGTGCAACATCCATACTGACAGCCCCCGAGCAGTCAATCATACTTTTAGATACACCAAGTATTGCCGTTTTCGATTGATTACTGTATGTAATAAAACCAGCATCAAAATATTGACTGGAACCAGGAACACTTGTCAATCGATCAGCAACAAGTCCTCCTGTTAATGATTCCGCAACCGACAGGCGTTTCCGAGCAGACAAAAGGAGTCCTCCAACAACAACCTCCATTGTTTCTTGCACATCGCTGAAAACCGATTCTCCTAATGCCTCTCTTATTTCACCAGCTAAATTTTCATTAGCCCTCTGAGCTTCGATCGTACTGTTTCCTTTAGCAGTTAATCGTATCTCTACCTGCCCAGGCGAAGCCAATATTGTCGTTGAGGGATTGGTATGTTTGCTGTAAATCTTTACTGTTCGTTCCTCAACAACAGATTCAGGAAGCCCTGTAACCCAAAGCTTTTTGACGTCATAAACAATCTGAGGCAACGAATTCGATAAGCGATGTGCGACCGCTTCCCTAAACATCGCTTTCAGTTCTCTCGGCGGCCCAGGCAACAATACAACTACTTTCTTAGACGATACCGAGATCCATTGACCCGGAGCTGTACCACGGCTGTTTGGTAGCACCTCCGCACCCTTTAATACCATTGCTTGCTTCCGATTAACTTCTGGCATCGGCACTACTCGTTTGCGGAATCTCTCCCGAATCTCTTCGAGAATTGTATCGTCAAGCTCCATCTCCAAAGATAGTGCTGTCCCAACACCGTCTCTAGTAATATCGTCCGACGTGGGCCCAAGCCCACCCGAAAGTAAAACGATATCAACTCGCTCAAGCGCATAAACAATCGCATTCGCAATTGCCTACTCGTCATCTGGTATGCCCGCTCGAAGCCGCACTGGAATGCCTTGTACAGCAACTTCCTCAGTCAAAATGAAGGAGTTTGTGTGGACTCGGCCTGGAGCT
>CAZFLB010000152.1:0-18087 GCA_964518945.1 uncultured Acidobacteriota bacterium
CAGAAGATTTTGGAAGTACTAACCAAGTGATAACCCCCGCGCCAAGAGTTGCTGCTGAATAAAGGAGGATCACAAATCGCAAGCCAGTTTCCCGGATGGTAGTGACTTACCGCCTAGCTACGGGAAGATGAGAACTGAAAACCGCAACAGCGATGACAGCGAAACCGGCTGCAATCAAACCACGTCCTCCATCGAGAATTCCGAAAGCTTTTCCTTGAGAGAGGATGCCTCCCCATTCACGAGTTGACTTAATCAATGCTCCCCAGAATAGAAAAATCGTCGTGACACCCCAATAAGCGTAGAGTAGTGCCATCTCTAGCTCTCCGGGGAACGTAGCCATATAAAAACCGCCGAGTGCTGTTGCAAAGAGAGAGAGAGTCATCAAACCACGTGCTGAATATCGATCTGCAATTGCACCCCCAGGAAAATAAGACAGCATTGCAGTAACTCCGTAAGCTGCAAAAATGTCACCTAGTTGCGTGTTTGAAAACTCGAAAACATGGAGAAGCGTTGGGCGGAAGAATCTAGCAACGTGAAAAGGGAGAGCGAAGATAATTTCTCCAGCAAAAATAAGTGTCAATATATAGATTAATTTGGACGTCACGAGTGTTGAATGGTTTGCGGCAGAAGTGAAGGAGTTTGTCGAATTAAGAGTGAACCAAGAAGGAGTAGGTTAATGATGTTGAAAAGAAACCCAGCGACAAAAGCCCACAGGTAGTTGCCGTGAATGTCGAAAATAAAGCCTCCCAGCCAACCACCTAATGCCATCCCAATTGCCCCGAATAAATATACGACCGCAATACGTTGGGTATTTCTGTCCTTTGGGAAGTAAGAGGCGATTACTAGTGTGTAATGAGGAATGATTCCTCCGAAAGCTAGACCGAAAAGGGCAGAGAGGACGTAGAGGCCGACTAAACTGTGGACGAAGACGTACAGGACAAGCAGAATCGCCTGGCATGCTGAGCTAATTAGGAGAACAGGGAGCCCGCCTATTCGGTCTGCAATCGTACCCGAGATAATCCGGCCGATTGCGCCACAACCTAAGAGTACTGCGAGGATTTCTGCACCGCTAGAAAGTGAGTATCCAACGTCTGTTGCGTGAGAAACAAGATGTACGATTGGGATAGCCATTGCGACACAACAGCCGACAATAGCCATTGATAGAATCAGCACAAGATTTTTTCCAACAGTTTCGCCCTGATACTTCTGTTGTGTGCTGGTAGAGGAAGAGGTGTCAACTGTTTTTGTCGGCACATTTCGTCTTAAAAGGAGGCTTATGGGAATCATGGTGGCGAGAGCAAATACAGCGTAATACCTGTAGGTTTGACGCCAGCTAGTTAATTCCATTAGGTGGCGAAAAACCAACGGCCATAACGCACCTGCTACGCCCTGAGCACTTGCCACTATTGAGAGTGCAACCCCACGGTGGTGGTCGAACCACCGTGTTGCATTGGCCATCAGCGGAGAGAATAAGGCGCCGTTACCGAGAAGGCCGATCGCTATGCCATGCACTGCCAAGAACACCCATTGATTTGTCGTTATGCTTGCTATCGCGGCGCCGGTAGCTACCATGCAAGCACCCACAAGTGATGAGGACCTGACGCCTTGTTGGTCTGACCAGCGGCCGATCAAGACGCCCCCTAAACCCATTCCGAAGATTGCAGCGGAGTATGCGAACGAAGGAATCCATCGTAGCCCAGCAAAGTCGTGTGCGACGGTTTTCATTCCGACGATAACAACGTAATAACCGCCAGCACTAATTGTCAGAAGCGCAAGTGAGGCGATTGCTATCACCCAACTGTAAGGTTGCTCGATAGTGTTTTGAGTTTTAATCACCGGTTGGATGATAGCGGTCGTTAGTTAAACTGTCGAGAGACCATCTGCTTTATTTTGATTTTGCTCAAACTACTGAATTATCAGTCAGTTTAAACAGATACGAGGAATTTTGTTTACGTCGTTATTCCACCATCCAGCACCATCGTTGTGCCGGTTGTGTAGGCTGACGAGTCCTCGGCAAGGTAAACAGCCATGGCGGCGATTTCTGCCGTTGTCCCGAGACGTCCAATTGGCTGGCGGGCGATGAAATCGGCTCGTGCCTGTACGGGATCATCGAAAGCTTTGATGCGTTCGTCAAGAGAAGGGGTCTGAACAGTGCCTGGACAGATGCAATTACATCGAATTCCGTCTTTTATGAAGTCGGCAGATATAGATTTTGTCAAGCCTATGATCGCTGCTTTACTGGTACCGTAGACAAAACGGAACGGAAATCCTCGTAACGATGAAGCAACAGATCCAATGTTTATTATTGAGCCGCCGCCGCCTTTAATCATATTAGGAAGGAACGACCGGATCATGCGGTACATCGAACGGACGTTTAACTCCATCGTAAAGTCCCAATCTTCTTCGGAACATTCCAAGATGGTGCCGTGGTGTACAAACCCAGCACAGTTCACAAGAATGTCGGGTGTCTCGACCTCTGCTGAAAGAGCACTGATTGATACAGAGTCGGTTACATCTAGTTGTCGTGTAGTCACATTTTTGATGTCGTCTAGCTGCCGGAGCTTTCCTTCGTGCAAATCTGTTGCTAGAACTTGAGCACCTTCTCTCGCAAATGTTAAAGCTATCGCACGTCCTATTCCTTGTGCTGCTCCAGTAACTACGGCAGTTTTTTCCAATAAGCGCCCGTTCATAGACTCTCCCTAGTTTCCAGCGATTTGTTGATTTCCTCAAGAGTGTGGACCGTTCTAGGAAATTCTCAAAGAAACTCTCAACATCTTAAGGTAATAATTTGTCATAAACTTAAAATTATTTTTTTCAATTGAGTTCGTTTGTAGTTAACGAGGTTTTTTCCAACGACACCGAAGCTAATAACGAAGAGATTTGTTGCAAGAGTTCCAGAAGCCGCTTGATTCTTATAGCTATATGCTGTGACAATTCAATACGTTGTTTGAACGTGGATAGAATGCTAAAGCCATTTCGCCTCATCGTTATTTTGTTAGCTAACCTTTTGGTTGCAGCATTGGTAAGTGCTGAAGACGACAACTGGCCTCGTTTTCGTGGGCCGAATTCTATTCCGGTTTCTGATCACAAGAATCTTCCCACTGTTTGGTCTAAGACAAAAAACGTGGAGTGGGTGTCAAAAGTTTCTGGTGTTGGGTGGTCCTCGCCTATTGTTTGGGACGGGAAAATTTTTTTAACTGCTGCTACTAGTGATAGGCCGATGAAGGGACCTTCACTGGGAACAGAGTTTAGCAATGACTACATTGCGGAACTACGGGAGAAAGGGTTATCTCAGGAAGAAGTTAATAAGGAGTTGTACATACGTGATCGAGAGATGCCGGACGAAGTCGTAATCAGCTTGAAATTATACTGTTATGACCTTGATACAGGCACAAAGCTTTGGGAAACAGAGGTCTATCACGGCAACCCTCCGGGTGGCAGACATCGCAAGAACAGCTATGCTTCAGAAACGCCAGTTACTGATGGGGAACGTGTTTATGTTTATTTTGGTCACTTGGGCCTTTATGCCTATGATCTGACAGGAAAGCAACTTTGGGCGACTCCCTTGAAGTTGTACGAAAAAATCCGAGCTTTTGGCACGGGTGCTTCTCCGGCTCTTCATGGAAACAGTATTTTTATTCTGAACGACAACGAGGAACAAGGTTTTCTCGCAGCATTCGATAAACGCACAGGTAGGGAGCTTTGGCGCGCATTGCGTACGATCAATGAACGCAGAAAAACCGGATGGTCCACTCCATTCGTTTGGGAAAATGATCTCCGGACCGAAATTGTAACTACTGGACCTGGGGCCGCGATCAGCTATGCGCTTGACGGCACAGAGTTGTGGAGCATGCAACGGATGGCAACTGTTTCAATACAGAGTCCCTTCGCTTTGGATGGAATTCTCTATGTTAGTTCGGGAAGTTCCGGAGGTGACGAACGACCTATTGTGGCTATTCGCCCTGGGGGACTGGGTGATATCACGCCTCCAACACCAGAAAATAGTAATGATTATGTGGTTTGGTATAACCGACTTGCTGGTGGTACTTATATGCCAACACCGCTCATTTATGAAGATGCGATGTATGTTTTATATGAGAAAGGAATTTTTGCCCGCTATGATATCAAAACGGGCAAACGTGTTTACCGTTCTCGTGTTGCACAAGGCGCTGCTGTATTTATCGCTTCCCCATGGGCTTATGATGGAAAAATCTTTTCTTTGAATGAAGAAGGTGACACATTTGTCATCCAGGCCGGCAAAGAGTATCAATTGTTGGGAACGAATTCTCTCGAGGAGTGGACGATGGCGACACCTGCAATTGTTGGCGATCGATTACTCATTCGCACTCAGTCGCAACTCTACTCCATTCGAAATCTCGAATAGGATTATCAATAATGAAACTATTACATAGGAACCTCGTTTTAGTTGGCGCTCTGCTCATTTTGTCTAAGTTCTTTTATCCTCTTAGCCTTTCTGCTCAAGAGTTGCTAAAACAAGGCTCTTGGCCACAATGGGGGGGGCCGGACCGCAATTTCATTGTCGAAGTCACTGGGCTTGCAGAGTCGTGGCCTGAAGACGGTCCACCTGTGATTTGGACTAGGCCTTTAGGGCCCGGACATTCTTCAATCGTTGTTGACGAGGGACGATTGTTCACCATGTATCGTGTTGGAAATGGTCGTGAAAAGGCGGGGCCTTGGGATAAGGAAGAGATCGTAGTCGCTCTTGATGCAAAGACCGGTGACACACTGTGGGAGTATAAATATCCTTCTCTGCATGAGAATTTTGCCTTTGGTTCTGGTCCGCATTCGACGCCACTCATCCAAGACGGCAGGCTCTTTACGACGGGGACCAATAAACAACTACACGCCTTTGATGCAGAATCGGGAGAGTTGTTGTGGTCACATGACCTTATTAAGGATTTCAATGCTCCCGAGCTGCTATTTCGCGCAATGGTTAAATCGGGTTACAGCTGCTCATTAATTGCTTTTAAGGATACTGTCATCTGTAGCGTTGGAGGTCCGGGACAAGCCGTAATGGCTTTTCGGCAAAAGGATGGCAAGATAGTATGGAAGAGCGGTGATTTCTTGATTGCTCAGGTACCACCCGTACTGATTGAGCTGGCTGGTCAGCACCAGTTGATTATCGTTGGTGGTGGCACTATAAATGGGATAGATCCTTCTGACGGGAAATTGCTGTGGTCATATCCACACGATCCTGGCAATGACATTAATTTGAGTATGCCCTTTTGGGGTTCGGACAATATTCTTGTGATGTCAACTGCTTATAAGTCTGGAAGTCGAGCACTGCAACTCATTCAGGACGATGTGACCACTGTAAAAGAGCTTTGGTTTACAAATCGAACCCGTTTTATGTTTTTGAATGCGTTTAGACTCGGTGACTATGTGTACGGTACTAGCGGTGATTTCGGACCGGCATTTTTAACTGCTTTGAACGTAAGAACGGGAGAGCCTGCTTGGCGCCATCGCGGTTTTGCACGAGCGAGCTTGATCTACGCAGATGGCAAGGCAATTATTCTTGATGAGAACGGTGATTTGGCGATTGCAAAAGTTTCTCCGGAAAAGGTTAAGGTTTTGTCAAGAGCGAATTTGTTTGATACGACTTCTTGGAGTGTGCCGTCGCTGGTAGGCAAAACACTCTATGCGCGCGACCGAGAAAAGATTGTCGCAATCAACCTGGGAGCAAAGTGATGTCTTCTGTAAGGATGATTATTTGCACATTGGCCTTTCTGATCTCAAACACAATCAATGGTTTTGCGCAACAGCCAGATTTCTCCGGCACATGGAGCTTGGATACAGAACACAGTCACAAAAGTGAGGAGACAAACCTGACAGGATTGAGTGAAATCGGACCACCCGAAACGATCCATATAACACAACCGGCAAATGGCGCACTTATCATTGAAAGTCCAATTCGCAACAGTCAGGCACGATTTTATGTGCCGGGAGAAAAGACCTCAACACCTGTACTGCTTGGAAATGTAAGTACGATCACAATGGATTCAAGATGGGAGGGAAAAACACTAGTTAGTGAAGGGGAAAGAACATCTTCATCAGAGGCCGTGATATCTATTAAAGAAATGTTTCAACTCGACTCAGAGGGGCAAACACTTGAAGTTCAGATAGAGATTGACGATAACCAAGGTAAGAATAAAAGCGTGTTGAGTTACAAAAGGACAGCGCGTTTGGAATCCTGTGAAAATTGGCCTGTACCATGTAAAAATCGTCCTGGTTCGAACCGTTAACTGTTGTCTTGGTTCTAGGTGCTCTCTGACGTATTGGCTGAGGCTTGATTGGAATTTTAAAAGATTTTCTAGGCAGCTGAATCTTTCCTTCCGCGTCAAAACTTGTTCACCAAACAATCTGGAATGAAGTAGTAAGAGAGTAGAAGACCTTATGTACGATTGGAACCAGCGTGAATGGACCCGACGACACCTTCTGAGCAGGGTTGGAATGTTAGCTGGTTTTGGCTCTTTGGTTGGCAAGTCGCGTCGGCTGAACGCTCGCCCAAAATTTACCGATTATCCTTTTAAGCTTGGTGTGGCATCCGGTGATCCCTTGGACTCAAGCGTCGTCTTGTGGACGCGGATAGCACCAAAGCCACTTGAGGATGGTGGTTTATCTGAAGAGGACATAGAAGTGCGGGTTCGAGTGGCGACTGACGAAAAGATGGGTAAAATCGTACGAGACGAAAGATTTGTGGCAACCCCCGAACTGGCACATTCCGTTCACTTCATTGCCGAGGGGTTAAGCCCAGCTACCGAGTATTGGTATCAATTTTCTATTGGAAGTGAAGAGAGTCCAGTAGGTAGAACACGTACAATACCTTCCCCTGGTTCGAAAATTTCACAAGTAAGTTTTGCGTATACTTCTTGCCAACATTATGAACAAGGCTACTATTCGGCCTACCGGTTTATGGCCAATGAGGAGCTTGATCTTGTTGTGCAACTTGGAGATTACATCTACGAATACGGCTCTTCACCTCTAACTAAAAAGCTGAACGTTCAGGGCGGACGTCAAATTGTACGTCAGCACAACAGTTCAGAAGTGTTTGACCTTGCCGGCTATCGAAACCGATACGCTCTCTACAAAAGCGATATAGATCTGCAGGCTGCACACGCTGCCTTTCCGTGGATTGTTTCTTGGGATGACCATGAAGTTAGTAACAACTGGGCATCAGATATGCCTCAGTCCTTGGAACAACAAACTGAGGCCGATTTTTTTCGACGTAGGTTGGCTGCTATGCAGGCGTACTATGAGCATATGCCTTTACGAAGATTTCCAACGCTTGTAGGTGACGGAATTGATCGCCAATTACGTCTGTATAGTCGGTTGCCTTTTGGGGATCTGTTGCAGATTCATTTGCTTGATACACGGCAATACCGTTCGGATCAAGTGTGTGCAACAGGTGATTATGTTAGTCGAGATTGCCCGGAACGTCACAAAGAGTCTCACCGAATGATAGGACTACAGCAGGAAAAGTGGCTTCAGTCATCACTTGAAAACTCAAACGTCAATTGGAACGTATTGGCACAGCAAGTGTGGTTCGGTCATTTCGCGTTCGGGTCAGCGGACCACCCCGAGTTCAACCGAGATGCTTGGGACGGTTATCCCAAAGAGCGTCGACGTCTCTTGGACTTTCTTGTTGAACACCGCATTTCAAACCCGGTTGTTCTGAGTGGAGATTGGCACTGTTCTTTAGTTCAGGATGTTGGTCGAGATCCTACTGAGCCTCAATCAGAAAAAGTCGTCACGGAATTTGCTGGCACCTCTTTGTCCTCGTACTGCGCGCGAACGGATCCTATTTTGGACAATCTATCATTAAATCCACAAGTAAAGTTCTTCGATGGACAACATCGAGGTTATGTTCGCTGCCAGGTTGATTCTGAACAATGGCAGACAGACTACCGGTTTGTCTCGACAGCTTTCGACCCTCACGGAGCTACCATTTATACAGGTGCATCTTTTGTCGTAGAGTCTGGGAGAGTTGGAGCGAACCGAGCTTAGAAAGGAGAACCCATGAAGATTGAAGTTAGAACAAACGGAATAATTTTTCTTTTATTCGGGATTACTCTTACAAATTGCACAGAACTCCCTCGCTCTGGAGAAGATGAAGTTGCCCTAGAGATCGTACTCGAAGGCGGTCGGGTTATGGATCCAGAAACAGGGTTAGATGCTATTCGTAACGTTGGACTTGCGGGTGGAAAAATTGTTGCAATTAGTGAAGATCCAATTGAGGGCAAGCAATCAATTGATGTTACAGGTTTGGTAGTTGCCCCGGGTTTTATAGATCTACATGCACATGGCCAAGATCCGGTATCTCGGAAATTGCAACTTGCAGATGGAGTTACTACTGCTCTCGAAATGGAATTAGGGGTATTCCCTATAGATTCTTGGTTGGAGAAACAAAAAGGTAAGGCAGTTATCAATTATGGTGCAACGGTTGGACATCTTGCAGCCAGAATGAAGCTTTTCCATAATGCAGAAATTGAGAGCTGGGCGACGTTGAGCCCAGACCGAACAGAACTTATCGAACATCGTGATTACGCATTCAAAAGTACTACGGACATTGAACAGGTTGACCTTCTGAAGCTCATGGAGAAGGGTCTGGATGACGGTGGGCTGGGGTTTGGTTTGGGCATTACCTATACGCCAGGAGCTTCAAGAGCCGAAATATTTGAAATCTTTCAGCTTGCAAACGAGAGAACTGTTCCTCTGTATGTTCATGTGCGCGGAAGGAACTCTGGTGGCAGACTTGGTTCCTTTCAAGAATGTATAGCGAACGCAGCTTCTACTGGTGCCTCACTTCACTTCGTTCACCTGAATAGCAGTTCTGGAGAGATGGCACCATTGGTTTTGGATATGATTCGTGGTGCCGCACAAAAAGGGGTGGATGTTACTACGGAAGCGTATCCGTACACAGCAGGCTCTACAAGAATAGAGTCAGCTTCCTATGATGAATGGGAAAGCTGGTCGGATGAAAGATTCGAACGCCTTCAGTGGCCAGTTACGGGTGAGCGGTTAACGCGGAAAAGCTTCGAACGTTATCGACAGGAAGGCGGTTGGTTAATACAACATGGGGGGCGTTCTGAAGAAACGAATGCCTGGATAGTAGCGCAAAAGGATGTCATGGTTGCTAGTGATGGAATTCCTTTCCTCTATGGTCCTGCTCACCCTAGAGGTGCCGGAACCTTCTCCCGCATTTTGGGACATTATGTTCGAGAGGAGAAGCAACTTGAGCTTATGGATGCACTCCGGAAGATGACACTTCTTCCAGCGAAACGGGTCGAAAAAACCTCAGCGCAGATGAAGTTTAAGGGTCGGATTCAGGTTGGAGCAGACGCTGATATAACCGTGTTTGATCCAAACACGGTTGTGGACAGATCAACGTTTGAACGTGGTGATGTTCCGTCTGAAGGTATTGCCCATGTTTTTGTATCAGGAAGTCATGTTTTAGTGGGCGGAACTGTCGTTGAAGATTTGTTTCCGGGGCAGGCGATCATTGGCTCACATTAAAGTAGGAGCCAGCCTTCTAACTTTGTCGGCCAAGTGTTGTTGCAGTGAGTCCCTTTGATGAGGCAAAGATAAAGTTCTAAAACAAGAGTAAGTATAAATGACCACTGATAAAAATGAGGACGTCCGGTTGAATCTAGTGAGAGAAGTGGTTCGAACTCTCTTGAGATCACTCAATACATTAAGGACGTACCCCACGACCAACAAAATGAGCGTTCGTGCAATGGATGATCTTGAAGCTCAGCTCAACACGGCACTTCCATTACGTCTTGCGTTCAGCGCAGAAGGATTGCTTTACGGCGATAAACCTCTCGTTGCCACCGATAATGACCAAAACTCAATTGTTCGTGCTCTATTTAGAGATGGAGTTCGACGTTTAGACTTGAAGGCGGGCATGGAAAGGTTGGAGCTTGACCGTTTTGTACTTGGTCTTGCAAGACCTTTGGATCCAGAGGACCCGAGCGAAGATTATGTTACACGGCTATGGGAGGCTAACCTCGAACATGTAAATATTGCAGCTGTTGATCCGTACTTAGATCTAGATTTGCCTGATGATTTGCTTGAGGGGAAAGCCCGTCCGGGTGGAGAGTCAGAAGATCTAGGACTCCAGCCTCAGAAGGAGTCGAGTGTGCCACCCCCACCACTGGAAGCTTTTTCTGTTAATGAGTCAGAGCGCGTGGAGATGCAGGCTAGAGTAGGGGCAGCTATACAGTCAACACGGTGGGAGTCTTTTGTTGAAGGGGTATTTGAGGTGTTTCAACTGCCAACAGGTGAACGTCGAGTTGATGATCTTGTTTTGATTTTAGAATCGACTTTCCAACGTCTCCTGTTTGAACGAGAGTGGCACCTTGCTCTCCGAATTGTGAAATGGTTACAGACGGAATCCCCACAATATGCTCGTGAACCATTAACCACGGCACTGACACGAATGGTTGATATTGAAAGAATGCGACCATTCCATCAAAAATTAGAGGACGGAAGTGTTGAGCCCGAAGAAGCAAAGCAGTTATTAATTGCTTTGGATGAGCTAGGTGCTCAAATTGCCTGTGCCTTTGTCCGAGAATCTAATAATCGTCAGGCTCGTCGTTTTTATACAGACGTTCTTTTGGAAATCGGCTCATCTTCAGTCTCGATTGTTCTTCAAGAATTTGAGCGTGGTAACCAGGCGGTGAACATGGTTCTTGCACGAGTTCTCGGTCAGCTTCGAGAAAAGCGAGCTATCGGGTTGTTGGTGAGTCGCCTGCAAGATGCTGACGTTCTGGCCCGTCGCGAATGGGTCCGTGCTCTTGCTATGATTGGGGGAGGAGACACGCTCAGTGCATTGTTGCCGATTGCACTGCATGATCCAGACGGTACTTGCCGTGTTTTGGCATTACGTGCCCTTTCGGGTGAACGTTCTTCACTTGATTACAGTGAAATCCTGGAGCGGATACAATCTCGAAACTTCGCAGCCATTGCTGGTGAAGAAAAGGATCTTATTTTTGCAGCATTTGGTGCCACAGCTAATGATGAGGCACTTCCGTTACTAGAGAAAATGATCAAACCGACTTGGTTGTTCCGGGCAAATCGACCGGGAAATGAGAAGAGGGCGGTACGAGCACTAGTGCGGGTCGGGACACGAGGAGCGAGAAAAATTCTTGAGAACTATGCTAATAACCGTAACCGTAACCTGTCTGCACTATGCCGCGATGCGCTTAAGGAATTTGGGGACGATATATCGTGACCGAAAGTCGTGAGTTGGATCGACAAGTTTTGGTCGTGGGCCGTGACCTGATTGGTCGCTTGGTTGCCCTATTCAGGTCAATTGGTCTCTATGGAGATGACAATACTCTATTGCTTGAGAGCGCAGAAAAAATATGCTCGCTAGTTTCGGATTTGGCAGAAGGAAGAGGTGAGCTTGAGCTGGCTGTTAGGCAAGATTCGATATATGTTGCGAGTCAACGTATTCGGGAAGCGTCTATCGCATCGTCTAGCTATCAACGTCTGCTCGATATCTTGCGCGGCTCTCACGTTCAGTCCGTGAGCATTGAGGAACAGGTTGAACCTCACCAGCTCTTGACATTAGCTCGTCTCATCGCAGAAACCTCCCGGGGTGAGCGTACACCGGAAGAAATGATTACTGAATTAAAGGTACGTGGAGTCTCAGGAATAGAGTTGGTGTTGAGGAGTGAAGGAGAAGAGCCGTTACCAGGTGAGATCGGCGCTGAACAGGTGGCTCGACGTATCTATCTCCGTTCTATCAGCGTGGTTAAAACAATTTTTCACGAAATGAAGAACAGCAACCATATTTCTTCTAGGCGGGTAAAGAGGGTTGTACAAGAGATGATACAGTCAATGGACAGTGACCCTACATATCTAATGAATTTGTCTACCCTGAAAAATTACGATGAATACACATTCAATCACTCGGTAAATGTAAGCGTACTGGCTATTGCACTGGGAAGACAAATCGGATTGGTTCAGCGTCAGCTGTATGCGATTGGCCAAGCTGGTATGTTGCACGATCTTGGTAAGCTTTGTATTCCAAAGAGTGTGTTAAATAAACCGGGTCGTCTCCTTCCTGCAGAACTTCAAATAATTCGGGAACACCCCGTAGATGGCTTTGTATCGATTGCGGCAAGGCTGGGTGTTAACGAGGAGACCATTGGCGTGGCTCTTGCCTGCTACGAACATCACCTGAATGAGGATGGTACAGGGTACCCGGAGGTTGCGTCTAAAAGAGCAAAAGGACTCCTAAGCCAAATAGTTTCGGTGGTCGATCGCTACGATGCGATGACCAGTGTCCGAGTCTACCGCGGAGAACCGATCCCCCCACCCAAAGCTTTGTCAATTATGTACAACACGCAGTCTTCTCATCATGATGCCCTTGTACTTCGGCACTTCATGAATTTGATGGGTTATTATCCACTTGGTACGGTCACGGAACTAAGTGATGCTTCTGTAGGAGTGGTGGTCGAGGGTCCTAGAGATCCTGAGCTGCGGCATATGCCGGTTGTGCAGCTGGTTTTAAATCCAGCTGGCCAGCCTGCGAGTGGAGTGATTGTAGATCTTGCTACTAAAGCCCAAGACAGAGAGCCACTTACGATTGCCTCAGTGGTTGACCCAGGAGATTACGGGATTGAGCCGATGGATTACATTCTCTAACTTAACTAAGTTTTCTAAAGGCTTTTGGTAGAGCTAGAGTCAGAGAAAAAATTTGCTTCGGGAACAAGTTGTGTTTACACTATAAGTTATGTCCTCACATTGTGAAAACTGTTGTGGGGATTTGGAAGTTGGAAAATGTCAGCAGTTTATGCACGCAGGCGCGATTGGCGAAAAAGCTTTTCGATGTGGATGCTGCCAGTTTCCTCTAGTAGTCTGTTCATCTTGGTAACTTTCAACGCGCGTGCTCGATCATTTAGATCAAAGAGGAGGCAGTAATGTCGTCTTGGCGGAGCAAACTCACTTGTTATCCCTTTTTCAGGCGGATATTTGTAGCAGGTATTGTTTTTAGCGTCCTTCATGGCGCGAATGTTTTTGCGCAGGAGTACACGGATATTACTCGCTATGGTACGAGTAACGCTTTTGTGAGACCAGGTCTTGTGACTGGTGATGACCTAAAGCAAGCCTTCCGTGAGCACCGTTCTGATTACGAAAAAGTTTTGCAAGAAACAAATTGGCCTGGAAATTTTGATGATCTTTTTAGTGCTGTGGCGAGTGGAAATTTTAGTGAGGCGAAGTTTCCTATCGGTTACACTTTTGATTGGCAGGCAATCCGTAAAAATGGTGTGGCCCAACCAACGGATCCTGTTCGTTGGGCCGGACAAGCCCCTTTCGATGGGTTTGAATTCCGTTTCGAGTCAAATGGCCAAAGACATCACTTCGTTGTACCAAAGGCTTGTGGGAACTTGTCTCTTGTAAGCATGGAGCCGATCCCAGAGCCGGAAATTGATCTCAATGCGCTTGTGCCTAGCCTTCGTATCCATGCGCCGAACAAGTGTGTCGGTGTGAATGTTACGGTAGATGTCATGATTTCAGATTCGATGCCAGAAGGCGCCACGCTTGATTTCACTGTGACACGTCCAAATGGTCAAAGCGAGACGCTGAACCCGACTACTGCTGGCGGAAGCTATCGTTGGCAAGGTCCCCTCGAAGGTGACATAGGTGTTTATACTTTTAATGCAGCTGTCAACACCAGTGCGGGGAAAACTAGAACGGCAAGTGAGCAAATCAACATTGAGTCATGTGAGCCAACATGCAATTTGATTGTTGTACCGCCTGCAGCAGACCCAACTCCGAAAGCTGGTCGCGCCTCGATGGGAATTGACTTGTGTAAAAGTTCAGCTCTTACGGGAGCTCTTACAAGTCGAACGGTAATGATTTACCATACGCCACTAGATGGTACAGAACAGCTAATCGAAACACTGTCTCTGAGTGATGCTTGTCGTACCAGCTATACGCTTGAAGAGTATGGCAGTTATCGTTTCGAGAGTGAAGTTAAGGATGATCGTGGGATGAGTTCCTCATGTGAAGCCGAGTACACGCTCGTCAAGCCAGAAGGAGAACTCCTGCCATTTTTCACAGTTTTTGGTGGAAATGAAAGGCGGTGGAGATCTCAGAAGCCAGGTGAGGATGATCCTAATTTTCTTTACGATCGCTCTGCGGCACTTGTTGGCGGCACAATAGGCATCATGTATGCAATGTCAGACCACTTTGCCGTCTTCGGACAAGGTGGCGTTGCACCTAACCTTAGGGACCCAGAAAACACTTCTATTTTTGCTGATGTCGGCGCCAACATTTTATTTGGCCGAGGTTATTTCGGTGCCGGTGTTGGGATGATCGATTTCAATCATGAACACACGAGGGATTCGAGTTTCTTTGTCCACGGAGGATTTAACTTGACGGACAGGCTACAACTTAATATCGAAGGCAGGGCCTTCATGATCACGCATCTGGATATGATTCACGATAACTTTGCCTATTTTGCAGGAATACGATATTTCTGGACTAAGTGACACAATCGGTATTTAGATGGGGAAGAAGACTTTAAGTTTTCTTCCCCGGAGAGTTTTCTAGAAAAACGGTACAGATATGTTAGAAGCTTGGTTGTTCCGCTATAGATTTCATTAAGTTAGATAGCCATTCTGAGGCCAACTAAGAAAACGTTGCTTTTTGTTTCAGATGAACTATGCGTGGTTCCGAGTGCCTTGTTTGGATCCAATGGATCGGGGCCGCTAATAAAATTTAGTGGCACATAGCCATCTGTTCTAATGTACTCAGCAAAACATTTCAGATTTTTGCCCCAGAGCATTTCCAACCCAACGACGAATTGATCCTGGTTTTCCCAAGGACTCTCAATAGGACCAGCGTTGAACTGGCTGAAATCTACGGATATCCCAATGTCTTTGTTTAGGGGTTTGATACTTGCTGTGTATTTGAGTCCAACATCAAAAGCAGACACTTTCTCTGCACCAAATATATTTAGTGGGGCATTAGGGTTGTGTGTTCCGGGCCATACGTCAAGTGTTTTTGCGAATTCAGCTAAGAATGTAAATCGTCCGATGTTAACAAGGGTGTGGACTCCCCAGGCAGGATTGTTAAAACCTTTGCAGTCTTCAAAATGCTTTACGGGAAAAGAATTGCAATAAGCGGATCCCTTTAAGTATCCGGCACCAATCCGGAATAATTGGTTACTGCTTGGTCTAAAATCATATGATCCATTTACAGAAAAGTTTGCGATGTCATCTGGGGTGGCATCTCCCGAATTTGCTGCTCTAAACTGTGCTCCTCCTTGAATGGCCATAAAAGACAAATTTAGCCCGCCCTGTTGATACCCAGCAAGGCCCCCGTAGGATAAGCCTCCGAAAGCGTGCCAGACAGTAGATGCAGTAAAAGGGTTCACGGTGTCGGTAAGTCCAAAAGGAATAGCCATTTTCCCGATGGATGCATAGATTGGAAACTTGTTTAGGTCTCCTAATAAAACATAGCCACGACGTAAGGAAAGTTGATTTCGGTTTATATCTGTGATGGTTCCCTGACCAAAACTCTGTTCAGGGTTGTAAAGCAACTGAAAGTACATGGTAGCCCATGGGTTGATTGTTCCCGTTACTTGAAGCTGCGTTCCGTGGATAACGAGTTCGGAGACTGAACTTCCACCGTGATTTTTGGCTGTTGGGTGGCGCATTAGGTATCCAAACTTGGTTGGGGTATTTGTATCCTGTACGTCCGCAATAACATTCATGTCTGCCCCAAAATACATTTGCCGATTCTTTAAAAGCCCAGATGCTTTCATCTGTAGCAGAACGAGTTGTTTCCGATTGATCTCTGTTGTCTCGTCCAGAATGCGATAGGTGTACGCAGAGTCGACACGCACCCGTTGCTGTTTTTCATCGGCGAGTAATTTCGCAACGTTAAACAATAGAAATATGAGAATAATTGTAGAGGGGTGTTTCATTTTTTGCCTCCACGGAACGATGGCATAACACGCTAATAGCCTGTTTTTTTTGGTAATGCAACCGTAGCAAGAGAAAAGATTGTCTGACTCTGTCGAGGTATTCATTGATGCTTTCCGATCATTTTAAAAGGAGGGAGTTGCTCTTCAGCGCGTTTTCTGTTACTAGTGCCAATTATGTATTGAACTGAAGGAGGAATCATGAGTGTAGAGAGAATCCTAACACTAGTTGCTTTGGCACTAGCAGTAATAGGTGCCTTTGCTACGATCCCGATGGTCGGGGCAGCTTTCGCCATTCTTGGGTTGGCTGTTGGTAATTACATTGCCAAGGAAGACCACGTGCGGGTACTTGTGACGGCTCTCGTTCTGGCAGGTGGAGAAAATGCTTTGGATGCTATTCCGGCGGTTGGCCCGCACTTAACTCACATAATTGCCAACGTCGGGTCAATCGCAGCAGCCGCAGCAATTACCATTATTGCCAAGAACGTTTGGGCTAGAGCGATGCCTTCCTAGTCAGTTTTAAAAAAGGCAACAGAGGTCCGGTGTTCTAGAAATTACAGCGGATCCACATAGCATTTGTTTTCAGGTGGAGTTGAATTTTTTTCTCGACCTTAGTTCGTGCTCTGTTTTTGTCTAACACAGTATTTATAGGAGTTGCAGAGATTTATTTAAACTTTGTATTAATGGCATTTACTTAGTTCGGCGTTCCATATACTTATAGAAAAAGGAGACTTACTTATGAGTGAAAGAATGAAGCCAATACTTGGTGCTTATGTGGCATCAGTTGTAGTATTTGCCCTTGGGCTTAGGATGTTTTTTATGGAAATGGCGGCCGCTGGGCCTGGTGATTGGACAGGCCTCAAAGATCAGCCGATAGTTGCTCTGGCGATTAGCTCTATTTTCATGGTGTTGTTCTTTGACTGGTTAGCCCAAAGTATAGGAGCTCCGATTAAGGCGGCAATGACCATTGCGATTTCTCAGATACTTTTGGTGGATGTGTTTTATGTTCTCAACGGCCAACGAAGTCCCGCAGTAGGCTTGGCAAGTGCGGCTTTAATTATTGTTGGCTGGTACGTAGCTGGAACTGTATACGCGAAATTGTCAGCGGATAGTTGAGCGGAGTAAAGAACTTATTTTTTAGGGTTTGTTTTGTCTGCCAACAATGCATAGACAAAACAACTTGTTTGTGTGGCTAAGGACTAAGTGCTGTCCGCCGGAAAATCTGTCGGCAGATTTTCCGGCGGGTATTTTGCTGTTGCTAGAAAAATCGCATTGAGTATGTAAACTTTATCCCACGACCAATTTCTGGGGCCAAATCTTTAATGAAGCTTGTATGCATTCTATAGAGTTCGTTGGTCAGGTTGTACGCATTGATTGCAAAGATGTGTACGTTGTGAGTTGTGGGAAGGACATACTGCGCTTTTAGATTTAATACGGAGTAGCTGTCAGTTTCTGTTTCTCCCGGCTGAAAAATCTTTTCTTGCTTTGCTGACCAGATGACCTCTGGAATTACTGTTAGATTCTTAACAGGAACTTCAATTTGAATACGCCCATGGAAAGGTGGAATTCTAGGGGCGTGTTGATCGATCTTTGTGAGAGTGGCATCGACGTAGCCGAATCCAGTCTTGAGCCAAAGGTTGCTTGCAAGCTGAAGAGATAAGTCTCCATCAAAGCCTATAAATCTCGCATCTGTTTGCTGAAACTCTGCAACGCGGAGTCCATCATGAATTTCTTCGGTGAAGGATGGAAAAACAAAGTTGTTGATATCGTAATGGAATAAATTGAAGTTGAATTGTGCATTTGCCCTTCGCCCTTTAACTCCGAGATCTATGCCGTTGATTCTTTCTAGGTCGAAATTTGAATTACCGACTTCGAACGCGAGGTTCCCGACGTGCGGACCGAAAGCGTAGAGTTCTTCAAGAGCAGGCGCGCGACTGGAACTCGTAAAAGTTCCAACTAGGGCAATCGTACGACTGAAATCGTAACGAGCTCCTATCGAACCAGAAGCTCCTGTGAATGTGCGCGGGGTACTTTCAGGCGCTTCTTCTTCGTGATCGTCGTGAGTCTCTTCTTCGTGGCCGGGATGATCTTCTTCGTTGTCTTCATGATGTTCTTCTATTTCCATT
>CAZFLB010000153.1:0-13057 GCA_964518945.1 uncultured Acidobacteriota bacterium
CCCGTGGACTTAGGATGATCATCGAAGACCTAATGCTCGACTTGATGTATAATCTTCCCTCTCAAGATAAGGTTAAGGAAGTCGTTGTAACTAAGGAGGTCGTGGAAAATCGCTCACAACCGGTGAAGCTGATTGAAAAAGCTGGTTAGACTAAGGCTTCACAAGGCTTAGTTTTTAGTAATTAACGTTAGAATTTCGCTACTCTTATTCTTGTTTTGTTGGGCATAAATCAGTTCCAAAAATTTCTACCCTTGTATTAATTGGCCGATCGCGCAAGATCGCGTCTCGATAAACTGCTTTTGAATTTCTTGCCTCCCTGTGAGTGGACTCTAAAAGAACAATGAAAAATATTCACCACATAAAGTTTTTAAAAAGTGCTACAACACCAAGCGATTTCCCAAAAGAAGTCTTTCCAGAGGTTGCAGTTGTTGGCCGATCCAATGTTGGAAAGTCAAGTCTTCTAAACTGTCTAACTGGTATCAAAAAGTTAGCTTTTTCCTCCAAAACCCCGGGACGTACGCAACTAATCAACTTTTTCATAAAAGAGAACGAATTGATGCTGGTCGACCTTCCTGGATACGGCTTTGCAAAGGCACCAAAAAGTGTGCGCCAAAACTGGGAGCACTTAATTACAGACTATCTATTCCAACGAACAGAATTATGCTTAGTGCTCCTACTCGTCGACACTCGTCGCAGTCCAATGAAAACCGACCTAGAAGTTCGAGGCCTCTTGCGCGACTACAGTATTCCTCACGCAATCATCGCAACCAAAATAGACAAACTCTCGAAAAACCGTCTTCAACAACAGCTACAGTTACTTT
The DNA here is from genome assembly GCA_964518945.1 of uncultured Acidobacteriota bacterium. Taxonomy (GTDB): domain Bacteria; phylum Acidobacteriota; class Vicinamibacteria; order Marinacidobacterales; family SMYC01; genus CAZFLB01. Next base: position 822 of record CAZFLB010000153.1, read on the forward strand.
CAAAAGCCTATTGCCCACAAACAAGGTTACCTCTTTTAGCTTTTTCCGCTGTTACGAACGAAGGGAGGAATGAGTTATGGAAATTGATCCTGACACACACGCGCCAAGCGAAGCGCGCGCGAAGGATGTCGTAGACAACCCTCCACGCAACGATAAACAAAAAGCCTTGAATATTGGAGAGCTCAAAGAGATGAGCATATCTGGGCTCATAACAGTTGCCAAAAGTTTAGACATCAATGACATTACTGGAGCTTCTGGAATACGCAAACAGGAACTCATCTTCAAGATCCTACAGGCGCAAACTGAAAAGAGCGGCCTCATCTTTGCTGAGGGAGTTCTAGAATGCCTGCCAGATGGCTTCGGGTTCTTAAGAGCTCCAGAGTACAATTATCTACCTGGGCCCGATGATATTTATGTGTCGCCCTCTCAAATTCGAAAATTCGACCTGAAAACTGGCGAAACCATTTCTGGACAAATTCGCCCTGCTAAAGAAGATGAACGATATTTTGCACTTCTCAAAGTCGAAGCAATAAATTTCGAGCCTCCAGAAACTTCACGAGAACGTGTCTTTTTTGACAATCTAACGCCGCTCTACCCTCAAGATCGCATAAATCTGGAAACCGCTGGAGACAATCTCTCTGCTCGTGTTATGGACCTGATGACACCCATTGGAAAAGGTCAGAGAGGACTTATTGTTGCAGCTCCCAGAACGGGTAAAACTATCCTGCTACAGAACATAGCCAACAGCATAACTACCAACCACCCTGAGATTGTACTAATTGTACTTTTAATTGATGAACGACCTGAAGAAGTTACTGACATGCGACGTTCCGTTAAAGGGGAAGTTATTAGCTCAACCTTTGACGAAGCTGCTTTCCGACATGTTCAAGTCGCTGAAATGGTTCTTGAAAAATCAAAACGACTTGTTGAGGGAAAACACGACGTGGTTATTCTTCTTGATTCCGTCACGCGTCTCGCACGTGCTTACAACACCGTTGTGCCTTCCTCAGGGAAAATTCTTTCTGGCGGTGTCGATAGTAATGCTCTACAACGACCAAAGCGTTTTTTCGGAGCAGCTCGTAATATTGAGGAAGGTGGGTCACTTACATTTATGGCAACTGCTCTTATCGATACCGGAAGCCGAATGGATGATGTCATATTTGAAGAGTTCAAAGGCACTGGCAATATGGAAATCCATCTAGACCGACAGCTTGTCGACAAACGTGTCTTCCCTTCAATAGATATTATCCAAAGCGGCACTCGTAAAGAAGAACTCCTGCTTACAGAAGACGAACTCACAAGAGTGTGGATTCTGCGTAAAGTACTATCACCTCTATCCCAAGTAGAAGCCATGGAGCTACTACTTGATCGTATGCAAAAAACAGAAGGGAATGCAGAATTCCTCGACTCAATGTCGAGCTAAGTCCACAATGTGATTTTAAAAAGCTGTCGAACAGAAAGAAAAATGGAAATGGAACACTAGGTGCGCTCTCACAGCTTTTTAGCAAGCTTAAGTCTCTAGAGCTGTTCTCAAATGAGCTATAATTATAACTTGCATCTGTTGTAAGGAGAGTTTGGTCATGAAGGCTGATATACATCCAACTTATGAAGAAGTGAATGTTCGTTGCGCTTGTGGCGAAACATACACAACCCGTTCTACTAAAGGTGGTGAAATCCGCCTCGAAATTTGCTCAAAATGCCACCCTTTTTACACAGGAAAGCAAAAACTTATTGATTCTGCCGGGCGGGTAGAAAAATTCAAAAAGAAATTTGGTGAAAACGCAATCCCACGTAAAAAGAAATCCGCCACCACAAACTAACGACACACCATGTCGAACCTGGAGCAAAAGCTCGAGGCAGTCGAAAAGCGATTTGACGAAGTTACTGCCGAGCTAGGAAAACCGGAAATCATCTCGAATCCCTCGCTTTTGCAGAACCTTGCAAAACTCCATGCCGAACTCGAACCAGTTGTCGAGCAATACCGACAGTTGAAAACTAACAAAATCCAGCTCAAAGAAACGCAAGAGATACTTTTACGCACTGAAGAAATCGAGCTTAAAAAACTTGCCCAAGAAGAAATTAACCACCTAGAAAAAGTTTTAGTAAAGATTTCTGAAAAACTGCGTACTCAACTATTGCCAAGAGATCCTAATGATGAACGTAATGTGCTTCTGGAAATCCGAGCTGGAACAGGAGGCGAGGAAGCAGCTCTTTTTGCCCAAGAGATTTTCCGCATGTACTTCCAATATGCAGAGCAGCTAGGTTGGAAGGTGCAAGTTATGAGTTTAAATGATACTGGCATAGGCGGTATCAAAGAGGTCGTAGCACTTATTGAAGGAAAGGGTGCCTACAGTCGACTTAAATTCGAAAGTGGTGTCCATCGAGTACAGCGTGTTCCTGCAACCGAAGCTTCTGGCAGAATCCATACTTCTGCCGTGACGGTAGCTGTCTTACCTGAAGCCGAAGCTGTTGAGGTAGAAATAGATGCTAGCTCTGACATAAAAATCGATACGTACTGTTCCTCAGGACCTGGTGGTCAAAGCGTAAATACTACATATTCAGCAGTACGAATAACACACCTCCCGACAGGTCTCGTTGTTACATGTCAAGACGAAAAATCTCAAATAAAAAACAAAGCCAAGGCGATGCGAGTTCTTCGCTCACGGCTCTATGATTTAGCACGCAAGGAGCAACAACAACAGATCGCCAACGAGCGCAGAGGCCAAATAGGCTCCGGTGACCGAAGTGAAAAAATACGTACTTACAACTTTCGTGACGGGCGTGTGACCGACCATCGCATACATTTAACCTTACACCAGTTGGGTGCAATTCTCGATGGAAACTTGTCCGAACTCATAGAGGCCCTTACTACGGACTACCAAACCAAAAAATTAAAAGAGGCTGAGGCTACGGTTTAGCCGTGACAAATAACGGGCACCCTACTGCGCGGTGCCTTCTCGCGCGAGGCACATCAGCACTTTCTAGCACTTTTGTCCCCGAACCCAAGTTTCAAGCTGAATTACTTCTTCGACACGCTCTGGGTTTCTCAAGAGAAGCACTTCTGAGTAGACTGGACCAACCAGTGTCTGTTGACGCTTTTCACTACTTTAACGAACTACTAGCAAGTCGGCAAAAACGCGTGCCAACTCAATATCTTCTAGGCAAACAAGAATTTTATGGCTTAATTTTTCGAGTGACGCCCGCTGTTTTGATTCCTCGTCCTGAAACAGAAACCTTAGTTGAAGAGACCATTGCAGAACTACAAACTATCTCTCAACCAAAGATCATAGATATTGGCTGTGGAAGTGGTTGTATTTCCGTTGCCATCGCTGCCTCCCGACCGGATGCTCGAATTGTTGCCATAGATAAATCTGTTGCCGCACTAGACATCGCAAAAGAAAACGCGATAAGACACAAAGTTGACAACCAAATTATTTTTCTTGAGAGCAACCTCTTGGATAAGAATAAAATGTCTGAGGTAGATGCTGTAGTGACAAACCCACCATACATTGCTGATAACGAGTTCCCCCTTCTACAGCCTGAAGTCGCTGAGCACGAACCTCGACTAGCTCTGTCTGGTGGGTCGAACGGCCTTGAGATTATCGAAACCCTCCTTCCTCAGGTTAGTAAAGCGTTAAAACTAGACGGGACTTTACTCATGGAAATAGGACAAGGACAACAAGAAGCTGTCGCGCGACTAGTTGCAAAATCAGGGCTAACACATGTCCGGACAAAACAAGACCTCTCAGGAAATCCTAGAGTGGTAATCGCGCAAAATAAATAAAAACACAATGGACAAACTAAAAATTATTGGTGGTAAACGCTTATCAGGGAGTATTCGTATTGGAGGAGCAAAAAATGCATCTCTACCTGCTATGGCTGCATCCCTTTTAACAAAAGACCCGATTGAACTGAAAAATCTTCCAGATGTATGGGATGTGAGTACTATGCGTCGACTTTTACAACAGATCGGCACCTCTGTCTGTGAGTCTTCTCAATCTCAGATCGTACTTAAAACGGAAAACCTCAACTCCCACGAAGCTTCTTATGAACTTGTCAAAACGATGAGAGCTTCAGTCCTTGTACTAGGTCCTCTACTAGCACGTTACGGACGGGCAAGAGTTTCACTGCCTGGAGGTTGTGCAATAGGTGCTCGACCAATCGACCAACACATCAAAGGATTAAAGAATCTAGGAGCTCACATTACTCTCGACAAAGGTTTTGTGGACGCATGGTGTCATGAGCTCCAAGGAGCTACAATTCGTTTCGACGAACCTACAGTTGGCGGGACCGAAAACATAATGATGGCAGCTTGCCTTGCTCAAGGAGAAACTCTGTTGAGCAATTGTGCCCAAGAGCCAGAAATAGTCGATTTATCTAAACTTCTTATTTCAATGGGCGCCTCAATAGAAGGTGCAGGGACAGATCGTATTCGTATTCGAGGTGTTAAACATTTGCACGGCGCTAGTCATTTCATACAACCAGACCGCATAGAAGCCGCGACCTATACAGTCGCCGGCGCCCTAATAGGAGACGCAGTAGAGATTAAAAACTGTACTCCAGAGCACCTCTCTACTTTCTTATCCGCCTTAGAACAAATGGGGGTTTCTATCGAAACAACAAAAAGCTCTTTGCTTGTGCGAGCATCCAGTGCTCCACTCAGTCCGATTGATGTTCAAACAGCACCCTATCCTGGCTTTGCAACAGATATTCAAGCCCAACTAACGGTCTTAATGACACAAGCCACGGGCACAAGTCACATCCAAGATACGATATTTGAGAATAGATTTATGCACGTCGGCGAGCTTACTCGCATGGGTGTAAACATCCAACTCCACGGCAATGGAGCGACAATCAACGGCCCAACAAAACTATCCGGAGCATCAGTAATGGCAACGGACCTTAGAGCAAGCGCTTCCCTAGTTCTCGCAGGCCTCAAGGCCATGGGCGAGACCGTGATCGACAGAATCTATCACTTAGACCGTGGCTACGAAAACATTGAAGAAAAGCTCACAGGGCTCGGAGCTAAAGTAGAACGGGTCGTCTAACAAAAGCACATCTGATAATGAAATATAACGGACCAAATCCAACGCAATAATGCGACTGGCGCCAAAATGACAGATGGGAACGTTTGGCGAGAGGTTCGAACACTTGTCTGGGAAAGGCGCTACCGCCTTGCGCTTGGATTAGTACTAATGTTCATTGGGAGACTCGCGGGGCTAGTGCTCCCTGGAACTTCTAAATATCTTGTAGATGAGGTTATTGGCAATTCTCGCACTGATTTACTTTTACCTCTGGCTACCGCGGCCGGAGCAGCCACAATAATTCAAGCAGCCACAGGTTTTGCTAATTCTCAAATTCTCGGTGTCGCCGCTCAACGAGCAATCATGGAAATGCGCAAAACTGTATTTAAACATGTTTTGCACTTGCCTACCGCTTATTTTGACTCTGTTAAAAGTGGCGAACTTATATCTAGGATAATGACAGACGCCGAAGGTATTCGAAACTTGGTCGGTACCGGGCTAGTTCAATTGGCTGGTGGTTTACTAACTGCTTCTATTGCTCTTGGGGTTCTGTTCTATCTCAATTGGAAGCTGACATCACTAACACTAGTTGTGCTTTCCCTCTTTGGTGGAATGATGGCGTTCACATTCACTCAGTTAAGACCACTATTCCGTCGAAGAGGCGAGCTCAACGCGACTACGACAGGTCGTCTTGGAGAAACTCTCAGTGGTATTCGTATCGTTAAGGCCTACACATCCGAAATAAGCGAATCGACAGTGTTCGGAAAGAACGTGAACCTACTGTTCCAAAACGTGAAACAAACTGTGACTGCAATGGCTGGAGTATCTGGCGGCTCAACGCTTATTTTTGGTTTAGTCGGCATCTTAATGATCACGGTAGGTGGCAAAGCCATTCTTTCAGGAGCAATGACTTTAGGCGATTTCGTAATGTATATTTTTTTCACCGGCCTTGTAGCGGCTCCTTTAGTACAAATATCGTCGATTTCAACACAACTTAGTGAAGCATTTGCTGGGCTTGACAGAATACGAGAACTTCGAACTCTAATAACAGAAGATAAGGAAGACAGACTTAAAACCCGTCTTCTCGAAGTTAAAGGAGATGTCGTATTCGAAAATGTGACGTTCGAATACCAACACGACACCCCAGTACTCAGAGGTATCTCCTTTAACGCCTCTGCCGGCACAACAACCGCTCTCGTTGGATCGAGTGGTTCCGGGAAAAGTACCCTTGCTAGTCTTGTATTGGCATTCAACAAACCCAAATCCGGACGTGTACTCATTGACGGTCACAATCTCCAAGATGTCCGTTTGATGGATTATCGCCAACATGTAGGCGTAGTCCTACAGGACAATTTTCTGTTCGACGGTAGCGTGTTGGAAAACATCGCTTACTCCAAAGACAACGCTACTGAGGATGAAATTCGTAAAGTCAGTCGCATCGCTCATAGCGATGAATTTATTTCAAGATTTAAAGATGGCTATAACACAATCGTTGGGGAAAGAGGTGTGAAGCTTAGTGGCGGGCAAAGACAACGGATAGCTATTGCCCGTGCAATCCTAGCTAACCCTAGCATTCTGATACTGGATGAAGCCACCTCTAGCCTCGATAGCGCCAGTGAAGTCATGATTCAAGATGGATTACAATCTTTGCTCACCGGACGTACCACCTTCGTAATAGCCCACCGGCTTTCAACCATCATAAGCTCAGATCAAATTCTCGTTATTGAAGAGGGGGAAATTGTCGAGCGTGGCTGCCACTTAGATCTGCTTAAAAAAAGAGGCCGGTACCATGAATTATATAGCCGGCAATACCAACTAGAGATGAACCGCTTTATAAATCCTGGTGAGGACTTCACACCAAGATAAGTTAAAGAAGAAAATGTCTAAGCACTACATTAACAACGGTTTTTAAAACTCAAATTTACATGTTTCAGAGCATACAAACCTCAAACATATTACAAACATTGTCATGTAAAAAAACTTTGTCCATACCAACCCGTTCTCCTAATAAATCAAAAAAAACAGTTAAAAATGTACTCAATCAAAACAACGCACTAAGACTCGTTCCCAGTTCAACACATCAGGTTAGAATCGCTAAGTGATTTACCTTGTCATTGTAGTAATTTACCTGGCACTCCTAATTGGAGTTAGTTTTTACCGATCATACCAAGTCAAAACACAGGATGACTTTATGGTAGCGGGTAGAAGGGTCCCTTGGTACGCACTCATTGCTACACTTACCTGTACTTGGATAGGTTCTGGAAGCTTATTTGGAGCAGCAGGACGAGCTTTTCGAGAAGGTTTTTCAACTCTGTGGATGAGTGCTGGAGCCTGGCTTGGAATAGTGATCGTTTACTTTCTCGCCGGGAGGGTGCGACGGTTAGCCCAATACACCGTCCCAGATATTCTAGAAACTCGCTACCACCCTGCTGCTCGAATCTTTGGAACAGTTGCAATAATCATTGCCTACATTACGATTGCCAGCTATCAGTTCATCGGAGGGGGCAGGCTTTTGCACCTTCTGCATCCTGCAATCGATCCCGATTCTGGCAAAGCACTTATCTCTTTAGTTGTGATTTTATTTACAGTAACGGCCGGTATGATGTCTATTGTATCTCTGGATGTTTTTAATGGCCTGATTATTATTCTTGGAATCATTATCGCTGCTCCACTTGCACTTAATGACGCGGGGGGGTGGTCAACACTGACGGAAACACTACCGATTACTCATTTCACTTTAACCGGACGGCTAGGGATATCCTCAGCTTTGGGACTCTTCCTTCCAACGCTCCTCCTCCTTCTAGGAGACAGCAGTATGTACCAAAAATTCTTTTCCGCTAAAAACGAAACTGCTGCAAGGAAATCTGTAATTGGAATGTTGCTATGCGTAATAGTCATTGAAACACTCCTTGTAACAACTGCGGTATTCGCAGCCGGCAGTTACTGGAGTGACCCAAGCTATCGAACAGCGGACGGGGGGTTCAGCAACGTTGTCTCCGAAACCATACTACTCGAACTTGCCCGAAACAAGCTCCCAACCGTAGCCGGATCCTTACTACTTGCTGGAAGCTTCGCTATTGTGTTTTCAACAGCGACTACATATCTTATCGTTTCTTCAACTAACATCACTAGAGATATTTACCAACGTTTTATTAATCCAAACATCGATGAACAAAGCATTATCTCAATCCAAAGATGCACTATTGTCTTGTTGACGATTTTCGCTTATTTGATTACAACCCGCTTTACAAGTGTTCTTGACATGGCTCTTTATGCATTTACCATGGTTGGTGCCGCTGTCACACCTGCTTTGCTTGCAGCCTTTCTATGGAAACGAGTAACGCCAACAGGTGGCGTCTCCTCTATAGCCGCCGGCATCGGAACAACAATAGCCTTCGGTATTCTTAGTAGTAATGGCGTGGAATCATTAAACTTTGGCCTCTTCGAATTGCCCCTAGATTACGATTACATTATTTATCCAGCAGCCACAGCATCAATCATGTGTCTTCTCGTAGGAAGCCTTCTCACTAAACCCTCGCCCGAAGAAGTATGGAAAAAATTTATATCTTAAAATCAAGTTAAGGAGAGTTGCCCGTGTCCTACACACATATTGACATCACAATACACAACCCTGTTGCAAGACTAACGATGAACTGGCCCGAAAAACGTAATGCCTTGTCTGTAGAAATGATGGAAGAAATTTTCTGTGCATTAGAAGATTTAGGCTCTAATACAAACGTAAGAGCTGTCATCGTTGGTGCTCAAGGTCCTGTCTTCTCCGCCGGACACTTTCTCCCAGAAATGATTGATCAGAGTTTAAGTAACCAACAACTTGTTTTCGACACTTGCGTAAAGATGATGGAGAAACTTCAAAAAATTCCACAACCAGTTATTGCTGAAGTACAGGGCACCGCGACAGCTGCAGGCTGTCAACTCGTAGCAGCTTGCGATCTTGCTGTTGCCGCAAGGGAAGCAAAGTTTGCAACACCAGGCGTCAAGATAGGGTTATTCTGTACAACACCCATGGTAGCACTAACACGCGCAGTCGGCCGAAAGCGAGCTATGCAGATGCTTCTCACCGGGGAATTTATTTCTGCAGACACCGCTGCCGAATGGGGCCTAATTAATCTGGTCGTTTCTCAAGAACAGCTCCGTGCAGAAACAAAAACACTTGCCCTCAAAGTCGCTGATGCAAGCAATCTCGTAGTTTCAATTGGAAAACAAGCGTTTTATACCCAGATAGACCTAGAGCAAACCCAAGCATACAGCTATAGCAAAGAAGTTATGAGCATGAATGCAATGGCATTCGATGCACAAGAAGGCATGAATGCGTTTCTACAGAAACGAAAACCACACTGGACTGGAAAATAGGTTTCTTCTTTAATAGTTAAGCTACCGTGGAATTTTTTTTTCAAGTCGGTAGTAAGCACTGTGCCGACTTCTATGAAGGCCCTGAACCTGATAACCTCTCTTAAAATAAGCTTGAAAAATCTGACGCGTTTGATATCTCCAATCCAATGCTAACCCACGATCAGTAGCCATTAAATCAGTATATTCTTTCGGCACTTCTACTAAAACCGCAGCATCCTCCAATTCCAATTCCAGACCAGGCGCACAGGCAAGAAGCCCAGAATCCCTAACTAAAGAACGATTCGCCCTTGGTAAATCCTCCCACAATGGAAAATCATCTAATCGGCTTGCACGAATATTGTTGACCCGTTCGCTATCAAGATGCCAATCTGCTTCAAGACGATCTGTTGGAATTCCTCCGTGCAGAGGACTTTGGCTCTCTCCGTAGAGGTTAAGGATATACTTCTGTGAAACCACACCTAGCCGATTGATATTGAGATTTGCGTTAAGAGCCTGTAATGGATCAAACGTCCAGTTGACTAACAAAACACTTTGAGCAAGAAGCCCGTCGCATTGGGCCCATTTAAGATGTTCTCCTAATCGTTGGCCACGATACTCAGGCTTTACCGCAAGCATGTGCGAGTGGTGAAAGATGCGTCCGTGAGTAAAGCCCGGGAAACCGAAAACAAAACCGACTACCCGATCACCATCAAAAGCACCAATACACGTGCCTCCGTAGCGGTGTATCGCGACAAGTTGCCCTGCAGGAACTACATCAAGCTCTGGAAAACCCCAGACTTCAAGTTGCAGTTGAGCACAGGCTTGATATTCAGAAAATGTTCGGATATCTCGAATGTCAATTTGCACCTCACGAATAATATGGCTCTGCCTCAACAGAATCAATATCCAAGTCTCACAAAAACCGAGAGACTGACTGCACTTTCTGCAAAGCACTAGCCCAAACTAAAAGTTCAAGCGATAATTATTAAAACACAAGCACTTAAACTACCTAGCCCAATTCACCTCCTTACCTGTGACAAATCAAACCAGCTTGGAAATCATTTCACATCAATAAAAATATAGACCATCTTCAGCATCTTGAAATCTTCCGTTGAATATTCCTTTACTGGAGTGCTAGTCTGGACAAGGCAGCCCAAATGAATTCGGCGGACGAAGTTACATCAAAATCCTGGCAACCAACATTCCCGATCCTGTTTGTTTTACTTCTTGGAATTACGACTGCAGACCAGATCACAAAATCGATGATAGTAAAATCCCTTTCTTTGGGGCAATCAATCACTGTAATTCAAGATTTTCTGCACTTCACATTGGTCTACAACTCAGGGATGGCATTTGGGCTTTTTTCTAGCTCCAACATACCGTTCAAAAGTGCTCTACTAACCATCCTCGCCCTCAGTGCAACGGGTGTAGTAAGTTACTACGTACTCCAAACTCCTTTGAGTGAACGTCTTACTCGCCTTGGCCTCGTTTTAGTTCTAGGGGGTGCGATTGGCAACATCATAGACCGTATTCGCCTTGGTTACGTAGTAGACTTTATAGATGTTTTTTACCAAAACATCCACTGGCCGGCATTCAATATCGCGGATAGTTGTATCTGCATCGGTGTAGGGTTTTTGATCATCGACAATTTCACAGCCAAAACAAAGACATTGCCGAAAGAGACAAACCTTGTTTCCTAAAGTGTTCGACCTTGGCGATATCAGCCTTCTTGGGTTTCAGTTTCATGCAATTCTCCACACATATGGTTTCCTTCTTGCTGCTGGCTTTCTTATTGCCTTAAAAGTGGCTGCAATGCGCGGTCAAAAGAATGGGATCGAACCAAATCTCACAATGGATTTAGGTCTCTACATCTTAATTTCGGCTCTGGTCGGCGCAAAAGCCTTATTGTTGATTGTCGATTGGGGACATTACCGCCACGATCCTTGGAGTCTCATGCGTTCTGGAGGAGTCTTTTATGGTGGACTCATAGCTGCTGTATTAACTTCCGTCTACTTCTTCTACAAGCACAATTTGCCAGCGTGGAAAATGACCGACATCATGGCACCTTCAGTTGCACTCGGGCACGCAATCGGCCGTCTGGGCTGTTTTAGCGCTGGGTGTTGTTATGGTAAGCCCACCAACACGTTTTTAGGTATAACGTTCACAGATCCCTATGCGAGAGAGATTGTCGGCGTTCCTTTAAATATTCCTCTACACCCAACACAACTCTACGAATCCTTTCTTGAATTCTCTATTTTTGTCTTTCTTATTTTTTTGTCGCGTAAAAAGAATTTCGACGGCCAAATTTTCTGGACTTACGTCGCCTTATATTCAAGTGGACGATTTCTAATCGAGTTTTTCAGAGGTGATCTCGGACGTGGCTTCGCTTTTGGCGGTATGATTTCAACGTCTCAAATCATAGCTTTAATATTGCTCACTGTTGCAACAGTCGCTCTGGTTTCACTCCGCAGAATACCGTCGAAACACGCGGTTTGAGCATCGAATCTAAACACGCCACCTCTTGGGTGCTCGACACATCGGAAGCAGGTCTGCGCATCGACGTAACTGTAACAAGCCATTTTGAAGATGTTAGCCGAGCTCAAATTAAACGTTGGATCGCTCTAGGAAAAGTAACTATTGATGGGAATGTAGTCAAGCCTTCAAAAATTTGCCGGGCGGGCGAACACATAGCGGTAGAGATCCCTTCTCCTTCTGCAGATACCCCAATCCCTGAAAAAATACCACTATCCGTAATCTATGAAGACGAACACTTGATAGTCGTCGACAAAGCCCCTGGAATGGTCATGCACCCCGGCCCTGGCCATTCTTCGGGAACGCTAGTCAACGCCTTGTTATCTCCCT
>CAZFLB010000154.1:0-12552 GCA_964518945.1 uncultured Acidobacteriota bacterium
CGCCGCAGAGGTTTGAGGACACTGTGGGATTAGTAATTGAACGTAATCGTTTGGCAGGTGAGAAGGATGGGCTTCAGTGGTATTGCGACGGTTGTTCCTGTCTTTTGTACGAGGAGTATTTTTATTTGCGTGATATAGAGACAGATTTTCCTCCTGTGTTTGAGAGGTTTTTTTCTGATTTGGAGCATCGCACTTGCGGACGTTGTGGTTTGGTTATGGATTTACCGTGACGATGTTTGTTTCCTCACGAGGTGACAGTTTTAGAGAAAGCCCTAAGTGGTCATTACGATGTGAATTGTATTTATTGGGTGTCTTTTATGAGAGCTTTTGTGACTCCAGATAAGTTCGAATGAACTAAATCGGTCATGGCATTGTGGATGTGGCTGCTTAACATTCGATGTCGTAACCCGGTAGGAATTTCGTACTCTAGCTTAAATAAAAGTTCTGTGGCTGGATTCTGTTCGCGACTCTCAGTTTTTTTTAGGGCATAAGTATAGGTCCATCTTGGAAAAAACCCTTTGGATTGTATATTGGTAATGCCGTTGGGAGATGAGTATTCAGAGACGACTGTTTCCCAAGTCAAATCAAGTGGCCAAAGTTTGAATTTATACGAGAATTTAGTCCCAGGTCTGAGGTCTTGAGCCTTTGATTTCATTAAGATCGTAAGGCCTTTTGGAACAAATCGCTTTATATTGTTGGGTTGACTACAGAGCGAAAAAGCTAGCTCTGGTGTTTGATTTACAAGGCTGCGCTCTTCGACCTGCCGGGTCCTTCTTAATCGCGTGACCATGGTACTCAATGATATAGTATGAATAGGTACACGGTGTTTACAATAAGGAGATTGCAATGTCGACTCAAGCTCTCTTGATCGGAACTCTGGGCTTGCCTGAACTGCTGATCATCCTTTTCATAGTGTTCCTTATTTTTGGAGCTAACAAACTTCCCCAACTGGGAGCAGGGCTAGGCGAGGGCATTAAAAACTTTAAAAAGTCCATAAAAGGTTTAAATGACTCAAACGCTGAAAAAGAGTCAGGCTCAGAAAATGAAGAATAGCGGTTTTAGCAGTATTGCTAGACTGTTATTTTAGATAAATCGTTAGGCTAACCGGTACTCTTCATCTCTATTCAGGTTCTGTTGTGAAATAAAGGATAGAGTCTAAAATGAACCAGATTGACCTAAGTGGTAAGCGAGCCGTTGTTACTGGTGCAGCACAAGGAATAGGCCTTGCTATTACCCAGCGGTTGTTAGCATCCGGAGCACAAGTGTGTTTGTGGGATCGGGATGGTGAGTCTCTTGAGGAAGCATTGAGAGGGTTATCGGCAGTGGCAGTGTCTTCAGAAGTAGTTGATGTATCTGATGCAGATGCTGTAGAGAATGCTGGACGGCGTACAGAGTTGAATCTCGGAGGTGTTGATATCTTAATCAATAATGCTGGAGTTGCAGGCCCTACAATGCCATTGTGGAACTATCCTATTAATGCTTGGAAAGATGTAATGGATGTTGACCTCAACTCCGTATTTTACTGTTGCCGTGCTTTTATTCCTATGATGATAGAGCAAAATTATGGTCGTGTCGTGAATGTAAGCTCTGTTGCGGGTAAAGAAGGCAATCCGAATGCAGCGGCTTATAGCGCCGCGAAAGCGGGAGTAATTGCTCTAACGAAGTCACTAGCGAAAGAGACTGTGAAATACAATATTGCGGTTAACTGTGTTAGCCCTGCAGCAGCCAGAACTCGCATTTTTGATCAAATGAGTCAAGAGCATGTTGATTACATGCTGTCTAAGATTCCAAGAGGGAGGTTCGTTCTCTTGAAGGAAATTGCTGCGATGGTGGCTTGGATGGTTTCCGAAGAAAATTCCTTTACAACAGGGTCTGTGTTTGATTTAAGCGGTGGGCGTGCGACTTACTAAATCTATGAAAATCGACCATTGAAAAATCAGAGTTCTATTTGCATTCCATCAGAAGCTAATTCGAAAACGAGCTGGTTTTTGTTGGAGATTACTTCATCGCTTGGATGAACCAGTACCGTACGAACCGCTTCGATTCTATCCCTGTGTTTAATTAGGTCGCGGTGTGTAATATGGCGACCTATGGGTTTGTTGAGGCTTGAACATTCACAGATAAACAAATCAGCTCCTTTGGACTGTACGATGAGCTCATCTGTCCACGCTGTATCTCCAGAGAATACAATGACCCGTCCATCGAGTTCGACGCGATAACCGAAGGCTTGACCCGTCGAAAAATGTCGAACGACAAAAGAGCAAATGGCACCCCCTTCTACAGCGTATTGCTCTTTGTCACGGATATTGCAGATTTCAAATGGAAAGAGTGTAGAGTTTAACTTCGGGTAAAACAATCGAGTGGTTCGATCTACAATCTCGCTTGTATTTTCCGGGCCAATAACACAAAAGCGTCTACCTCTTGCTCGGAGACTCTCGTGTAGTAATAAAAAAGGTAAACCTCCAAAATGGTCGCCATGGTGATGGGAGATGGCAACAGTATCGATATCCTTTGGGGAAATTCCATTTTTTTGGAGAGCTAAAAGAGTATGGGGTCCGCAATCAAGTAGAATGGTGGTCTTACTGCCTCTCAGCAAAATTGCAGTGTTATATCTCCCACCACTAGAAATGGCATTGCCAGTACCGAGAAATAGTACATTCATTATTTGTGTGGTTGGGTTTTGTTGGAATCAGGTGTACTCAGGATAAGTACAGCTAACTTAGAGTGTCTCGTTTAAACTTCCGGTGCGGTAACCATCCAGATCGATCGCTACATATTTGTAGCCTAGATTTTTTAGTTCGGAACTGATTTTCTGTCGCATTTCTTTTTTGAGTGCCAATTCTAGGTCGTCTATTTTAAATTCTAGGCGCGCTAGGGAACCGTGATGCCTAACACGCATTTGACGGAACCCTAGTTTTCGAAGCACGTCTTCTCCTTTTTCAACGCTTTTTAAATTGTCTATAGTTACGGGCGTATTGTATGGAATTCGTGACGACAAACATGCGGAGGCGGGTTCTTCAGCTGTAGGAAGGCCAATTTTTTTTGATAGTTTACGGATCTCTGTTTTTGTAAGCTGTGCCTCTTCAAGGGGACTCCGGACGCCAGCGATTTTTGCAGCCCGTCGCCCAGGTCGATAATCATTCAGGTCATCTGCATTAGCTCCATCTATGATCACTTGAAAGCTTTCACAATCGGTAAGTGTTTTGATCTTACTGTAGAGTTCTGTTTTGCAGTGCATACATCGGTCAGGAGCATTCGCTATGTAATCTTTGTTTGTTATCTCGTTGGTGCGAATGAAACGGTGTGGAAACTGAAACAGCTTTACAACTTTAAGCGCGAGTGATTTTTGGTAGCCCGAATAGCTGGGGCTCTCTCCAGTAACGGCGAGTGCTTGGTTTCCCAGGATTCGATGAGCTGTGACGGCGAGGTAGGAACTATCAACGCCACCGCTAAATGCCACAATTACTGATCCCATGCCCTGCAATATCTTTTCCAGGTGTTTCTCTTTGTCTGTTGCTGTCTGGTTTCTCTGCAATGTAGCTAACGTTTCGGCCACTGAATTACTCCTTATAGCGATTACATTATAGCTTGAGTCAAGGCTGTAGAATGAGTTTCCGTCCAACCTGTTGCCCTAGCAAAAGGTGAGTGGTCCCCTTAAGCCATAGGTCATTTTGGTCGAAGTAATGTGGACTTAGTGGGTGGCCGGATATGCCTGTAGGGATTGAGGAGCGTGATTTATTTAGATCTGATAGGTCGGCTAGAAATCGAAACGATGTCCCGGAAATTGTTTTAAAGGGTGTTTTGAGAGAGACTCTGGAGTTAGCTATGGTTGCTGTCGACCCACCGAATCCAATGGGGCCGCGGCTAAAGAGCCAATGTAGAGGTTGAAATTGGCCGAGAGGGTGTTGAAATTCAACAGTGTGAATTGATACCCAATCCAAAGTTTCAATGTCATCTCCTAGTATTGCTAAATTTCCAAGTGCTTTCGAGAAGCTTTGTTGAAATATTTTGTTTCGGCTTTCAATTTCATCTGTGCTGATGTTGTCCCAAAAAGGTGATTTGTTGTTGTTGATAATTGCGTGTAGGCCGTTGTTATATCCAAGTTCAACAAAGTTTAGATAATCATCGAACACTTCGGACCCCAGTTCATCAAGAAATGTAGATTTCAGGGTCTCGATATAAAGAGCATAGTAGATAAGTGGTGCTGGTCCCTCATTCATATGACCATCCCAGTTTTGTAGGATTCGAAGTGCAGTGCTTTCTGTCTTGTTGCGTGGTTTGAGTGTTAACGCAACCTTTAGTATTGCTTTACTTGAGGGATCATAACGATCATTTTGAATATGACCAAGGTCCTTAAGACTTAGGGTCGTTTTTCTATCCAATAGTGATTTGATTCGCTTACTTCTAAAATCTGCAAGAGTATCTCCTCCGAAAAGGTGTTGTTTTTCTTTACTCAACATTGAATGGTTAGCACTAATGAGTAAGTCGGCTGGAGGATTGAAAATTCTTGGCTTAAGTTCATGTTGTATGAATCCAGACCATTCATTTTCTCCAGATGCGGCATCTACCGGTACTGCACCGTAATGATGTGCACGAGTTGGGATCATTCCCGCAGGAAAAAAGCCAATATTCCCCTCAACATCTGCATAAACGAATGATAGAGCCGGTGAAGACCATCCACGAAGCGCTTCAATGAACTGCACCCATGATTGTGCTTGATTCATACTTAGTAATGCTGTTGTGTGGTCTCCATGCCAAATCGAGTCCCATTTTTGGGTAAGTAATTGCCCTGAAGAGGTTTTTCCAATGACAAGACCGTTTCGGGTTGTGCTTACTGTTTCAATGACAGGCGAACTGTTTTTAACGTTAATTTGTTCGGTGAAACTTTTAATGTTGTTCCACTTCTTGTTCCATAAATACTGATTTGAATCAATTGGATTGATCGTTTCGACATAAATGTCCTGTACGTCAGCGAAGAGAGCAGTTACTCCCCACGCGATCCGTTGGTTTTGTCCAATCAGTATGAGTGGTATTCCAGGAATACTTGCACCAGCGACGTTTATCTCGTCTCCAGACAAAATTATTTCATAGAAAATTGAAGGCATCGTTAGAGACAGATGTGGGTCTGAAGCTAAAAGAGGTTTTCCCGAGGTAGAGCGAGTGCTTCCAATGACCCAAGCGTTGCTCGCTCCGCGATGAATATTTGACCTGAAAATGGCGTTAGAAGTGGTTTCCAATGGATATAGCGTAGTTGATTGAGATTTGATTTCGTTCCCAGGCGGCGCAAGTCCCGTTAGGAGATAAGCGGACTCTAAGCCAACGATATCAATAAGTTGCCCTCTGAGTAACTCTGTAGATCCATTGGAGGACAAAATGTAAGCAAACCATTTCCCGATTGTTAAACTGTCAGTCGCTTGCCATTGTTTAGGAACAAAGTTCAGGATTTTAAATTCTGGAGGGAGTTGTTTTACATTCTGCTCTCGGTATGCGTTGACACCTTCAGCATAAGAGTTGAGTATTTCTTGTGCAATCGAAGAAGCTCTTTGGAATTCAGCTTCCGCGGCACCGGCCAATTGTAGACTTCTTGCAAGTCGATCGTGTGGGATAGCTTCAGCTCCAAATATTTCCGCGAGTTGGCCGGATCCAAGCCGGCGCATTAGCTCCATTTGAAAATAACGATCTTGGGCATGGGTATAACCCATGGCACGGGATAAGTCTTTAATATCGGTGCCTTGTATGTGTGCTATTGAGTAATTGTCTCTCGAAATTTCTATTGGCTTAGTTAGGCCTGGAAGGTCTGTTTCTCCACTGACTTGTGGTATGGACTTTTTGCCAACGTTAAGCAGATAGCCAACGCCAGTAGATATGATGATGATGAGTGTGAAAAACAAAAACACGCTGTGTGTAACGTACGATTTTGTAGAATTTTGAGTATTCAGGACAGAGTTCTCCAATCTCAAAGCGCAGAAACAACTGATAATTCAATACTTATATTTTCTCTTCTTCGCGTGTATATTCTCCGCTGTTACCACCTTTTTTGTACCTTAGTGTGATGTCGCTGATTACCATTGTTTTATCAACAGCTTTTACCATGTCATAGAGCGTTAATAGCGAAACAGAAACAGAGGTTAATGCTTCCATTTCGAGTCCAGTACGACTTTGTGCTCGAATCTCTGATTTGACTTCAAACCCATGGTTTATTTCGTATATGTCTACACTGATGTGATTGACAGGTAAGGAGTGGCAGAGAGGTATTAACTCAGCTGTGCGTTTGGCCGCGAGAATCCCTGCTAATTTTGCAGTCTCAATGATGTTTCCCTTAGTAGTTTTTCCTTTACGAATAAGTGAGATTGCTTTTTTATTAATTTGAATGCTACCTGAAGCGATTGCCACACGATCAGTAACTTTCTTTTCTGATACATCAACCATGTTGGCTGAGCCATTGGATGTTACGTGGGAGAGTTTTGGTTTGGATCTAGTTGCCATGTGTCTTCCTTATATAAAAAACTGTCGAGAGGATATACGGTGATGTCTTCTCCTTTTTCTACACCAGCGCGGTCTTCTGGGACAATGAGAAGAGCATTGGCTTTAGAAAAAGCTACAATGTCACCCGATCCTTTAGACCTTATTGGTTGTGCGAAAAGCTGGCTATCTGCGTCAGCAAATATCCATCCGGGCAGATATGCTCGTCGAGAGCCGCGGTTCAGTAGCTCTGTGCACAAGGACGCTTTAAGTAACGGCCGGACGGGATAAAGAGCTCCTTCGAGACGTGCAATGGCTACTCGGACAAAGAGCTCGAAAGTTACCATAGTAGATACTGGGTTTCCAGGTAACCCAAATACAAGAGTGTTGCTAGTCATGCTTCGTCCAAAAACTAGTGGCTTTCCAGGTTTTAGTTGAACGGCACTGAATAGTAATTCAACACCTAATTGTTCTAGAGTTGGTTCGACTAAGTCGAATCGGCCCATTGAAACACCGCCAGAGATCAGGAGCACATCGGATTTGAGCCCTTTCCGAATTAATTCGAGGAGCGAATTTTCATTGTCTTTGGCGATACCCAAATAATTGGTTTCTGCTCCAGCTAGGTTGCTTTGCGCAGTAATTGAGAACCCATTACTGTTACGAATTTGACCTAGTGTAGGAGTTTGAGATGGGTGAATAAGTTCATTACCAGTTGCCATTATTGCAACTCGCGGACGCTTTCCAACAAGAACTGCTGTTTTTCCAACTGTCGCTGCTACGGCCACTGCTGTTGAGTCGAGTCTTGTACCTTTTCTTAATACTGTGTCACCACTTCTAACTTCACTACCTTTTTGAGCAATGTTTTGCCCACATTTTACAGTCTCAATGATCTCAACATTTGTTCCGTAAAGTTGCGAATGTTCGACCATTTGAACGGCGTCTGCACCTTTGGGTACCGGAGCTCCTGTCATGATTTGAGCAGCTTCACCTGGACCTACTGAAAATTGCGGAAAGCTTCCGGCTGGTACTTCTCCCACGACTGATAATCGAGTTGGAACTTGACATAGATCCTTAGAGCGAATGGCATATCCGTCGACTGCAGAACGTGCAAATGGCGGTAGGTCTATGTCGGAAACGATGTTTTCTTGTAAAAGCCTGCCGCTTACATTATCGAACCCTACATTCTCGGGAGGTAGTGGGTCTACATGGGTGAGCACACAATTAAGAGCTTCTTCAACAGATAGCACGTTTAGTGAATACCAGTTCTTAGGTGAAGATGATCGAGAAAACGAGAACCCGTTGCATCATAATGTTTATTTATTAAACAGCTAGTTCTTATGGTCATCGTTTTTGATTTGTTCAAGCTGTGTAATCTTTTCTTCTAGCTGGAGTATTCTTTGACGTAGTTTGGTAAGACCGTTTAATTCAGCAGTGGCTTTCAATACTTGTTGATGTGCTCTAGCTGGGTATCCAGAAACTGTCGTGTTACTTGGAATGTCCCCAATTACTCCGGACTGTGCGATCAGAACTGCGTCATCCCCAATTTTGACATGATCGACAAGTCCGACTTGTCCTCCGATTAGTACACGTTTGCCGATACTAGTACTTCCTGAAACCCCCGCTTGGGCAGCTATAGCGGAGTCGTTACCAATTTCGACGTTATGCGCTATGTGCACCAAATTGTCAATTTTGACTCCTTTACGGATGATTGTTTGTCCGAGAGTGCCTCTATCAATTGTGGTATTTGCACCAATCTCTACATCATCTTCAATTAGTATTGACCCTAAATGCCGAACTTTAATGAATGTTCGGTTACGTCTTGCAAATCCGAATCCGTCTGCTCCTAAGATGGCTCCTTGATGGATAGTGACGCGGGCACCAATTTGGCAACGGTCACCGACTACAGCGTTCTGCCCTAAGATACATTGCTCTCCAATTTTGACGTCTGCTCCCAAATGTACCCCTTCACGAACTATTGTTCCAGAATCAATGCTAGTCCGCGGACCAACAGTGCTATAAGCGCTGATTTGTACATCATCTGCTATTTGTGCCGTATCTGATACTTTTGCTAAAGGAGAAATTTCGGGTTGCGATTCTGGCGGGGGGAACAGGAGATTTATAGCTTCTAAGAAAGCGAGGAAAGGGTCTGGATGTAAGAGCTGACAAATTTCTAAGTCGTTTATTTTCTCCTTTGTGAGTACCGCAATTGCTTTGGTGTGTTTGAGCGCTTCCCGGTAACGATGGTCGGAGTAGAAAGCTAGATCTTGTGGGCCTGCGTCAGCTAGTGACGAGACTCCAGTAAACTCTTGGGTGCCGTCACCGATCAGTTCGGCATTAAGGTGCGATCTTAGAGCATCGAGTCGGAAGAGACGTTTTTGGTTCAAGCGAAAACCCTTAGACTATCTTCTTTCGTAATAGAATACGGCAGAACCGTTTAACTTCCAAATCTTTGCAAAGATTTGGTGCTTTTTGTTGTGGTGTCGTTCTTAAGTTTATTATTATTCATTGATAAGACTATGCTCTAACTTTTAAGGAACAGCGTTTGACAAAGATGCGGTTTTAAGATGTTGTCTAAGGCGATAGTGCTTTCAGCCATTTGTTTGTTGCTGCTTACGTTTGGTACAGGTCAAATGTTGGCGCAAAAAGATGTTGATCCCCCGGGTATTCTGACACTAGAAGATTCTGTTCGGCTCGCTCTCATAAACAATTTAAATCTGTTGTCGACGATCGATGTGCTTCAAAGTGCTCATATTTATGAGCAGGTAGCTGCATCAAGATTTAATTTGAAACTAACTCCGTCGTATGCGAGAGGTGTTGGAGAACAGTCGATTGTCGACCAGCGTTTTGGTATGGAGGTCTCAAGGCTTTTACCTTTTGGCGCGACGATTTCTGGAAACTATCGAACTGATATGGCAAATAATCAATTTGGGACGTTTAACAATTCCAACCTTACAGTTGGAGTGACTCAGCCTCTTTTGAGAGGGTTTGGTAAAAAAGTCACTCAGTTTGAATTAGAGAATTCGAGACGGGGAGTAGAGGGCGCGCAACGCAATTTTGAGTTGGCTCGTCAACGACTCGTTGTCGAAGTTGTGGCAAGTTATTTCAACATCATTAGGCAAGAAGGACTTTTGGATGTTGCTCAAAATTCGCATGAAAGAAACAAGGAGCTTCTGCGGGCTTCGGAAGCTCGGCTCGAGGTGGGATTAGCATCAAAGCTAGACGTTTTTCGCGCCGAATTACAATTGTCGCAGGCACAGGAAGTTGTAATCCTTCGAGAAGAAGCACTTGACCTTGCAGTCGATGGATTTAAGTTTAATTTGGGTCTTGGTCCGCTTGAACAAATTTCTTTAGCCAAAGTTGATCCAGGTTATCAACCTGTTGATATAAATCTGGAAAATTTAACAAGACTTGCACTTGAGAATAGAGTTGAAGTTCAAGAAGAGCGCGATAGAGTTCGAGATGCTCAGCGTTCCGTAGCGATTTCAAAGCAGAATTTGCTGCCACAGTTAGATTTGAATGTCCGCTATGAACAAAGAGGTATGGGTGACTCTTTTTATTCAAGCTTGGACTTTCAAGACCGTGGATTTAATGTTTTTTTGGCTACGAGGTATGCCCTGGATAGAAGCCATGAAAAGGCCTCTTTTGCGCTAGCACAAATGGATGTGAATGCCCGGGTACGTTCGTTGAGACTTTTGGAATACAACATTGTCAACGAAGTCCGCGCAGCGGCTCGGAATGTCGAACGGATTGGGAAAAGTATCCTTCTTCAGGAGAGGAGCATTGATTTTGCAGAAAAACAGAGGCGGTTGGCAATGCTGCGCTATCAGAGAGCGCTCGCCAGTAATTTCGACATTATTGATGCAGAGAATAATCTAATTCAGGCTCGAAGTAATTATGTGTCGCTTGTGACAGACCATCATGTTGCGCAAATTGAACTGAAGCGTGTGACAGGGTTGATTGATATTGAACGAGAATTTGCTCCGGGAACATTTATGCCAAATGCGAGGCACCATCCGTGAACGAGACGGTTAAGAGTTGGAGTAGCTGGGTTCGAGAGCCTAGGCGATTCGTATTACCTTGGTCTTTGTGCTTGGACTGGCTGAAAAACAATCCACGCCGCGGTTTGATTTTGGGTGGTGGGCTTGTTGTTGCGGCCTTTCTGAGTGGAGCAGTAGTTCGCTCCCGTATATCAAATAATTTATTACTTGCATCTGTTAGTGAGGGTGTTTTTGAGGTGCAAATTGTTGAGAGCGGAACATTGCAAGCTCTTCGCTCAGTGACGTACTCTTCTTCAATCCCTGGCAGTCAAGCTAAAATCCTAGAAATTGTTCCTGAAGGCTCTCAAGTTAGCGTAGGAGATGTGCTCGTTAAATTTGACAAGCAGCCTTTTGTTGAGGTGCTGGAACAGTCAAACGCTCAGCTCGCCCAAGCTGAGGCTGAACTCATAAAGGCAAGGGAGGAAGAAAATCTACTCAAGATTGCAGCGAAGGAAGAGATTGTCGAATCTAGAGGCAAAGTGCGTTTGGCTGAGTTGGAGTTAGAGAGTGTGATAGGCGGGAAAGGGAAGCTTGCAGAAGCAGAGTCAGCAGCCCATCTTGCTCAGGCCAAGAGGGAATTAGAAAAGGTTCGTGGTAGTTACGAAGACTTGAAACCTTTACTCGAAGAAGGTTTTATAACAAAATTGGAATTGGACCGTGCTGCACAGGCCGTACAAAAAGCTGAAGAAGATCTCAGAATTTTAGAAATAAAGCATGAAACTTACATGGAGTATACTCGTCCGGCTGAAGTTGAGGGGTCAAAGGTGGGCCTGTCTAATAGCAAAGAGTCTCTTCGTCAATCAGAGCGGACCAATACTTTTCGTTTCTCTCAGGCACGAGCTAGTCTTGAGTTGGCACGAAGTAAATATGCGGAACTCATCTCTCGTGTCGAGGTACAGGGTGAAAATTTGAATCGGTGTGAAATTTTAGCTACTGTCGACGGTCTTGTGATCTACAGAGAAGTCTTTTTTGGGAGTGAGAAACGTAAGGTGCAAGTAGGTGACCAAGTTTGGCCAAATCAGCCTCTTATAATGCTTCCAGATTTGTCACAGATGACGATTGAAACTCAAGTTAGAGAGATAGACATCCATAAGGTCAAAAAAGGCCAACAGGTGATTATAGGTGTGGATGCTTATCCGGAAATAATTTTGAACGGAAAGGTTAGCTTTATCGGCACACTAGCACAAGAAGATGTGGTCCGTCGTGGCGGGAAGTACTTCAATATAACTATTCTTATAGAGAACACTGATGCTAGGCTCCGACCTGGTATGTCAGCACGGGCTGAACTGCTTGTAGATCGTGTTGAAGAGGCACTGTATGTTCCATTGGAGGCGGTCTTTGAACGTGGCGGCAAGCATTATTCTTATGTTATGCGGGGGAAATCTCCTGAAATTCAAGAAGTGTTAGTTGGACCAAGTAATGAGAATCATATTGTGATTGAGGCAGGTCTTCAGTCCAGCGATCGTGTGGTTTTAATCGGTACCAATGAGAGTCATTATGCTGTTGGTGGAGAGTCATTTATGGATTTTCTGGGCTTAGTTTCGTCTGAGTCGTAATTAGTTTTACCTTGAGTTTGCTGGTAAAAGTTGTCGATGTCCACCATTTCTATCCCCATGCGGGGAGTTCTGTATTGGCGCTTGAGGCAGTTAACCTGGAAATTTTTAGTGGAAGTTTTGTAGCTATTGTTGGGCGTTCTGGTTCTGGCAAGACGACCCTTTTGAATTTGCTGGGTTGTTTAGATCAGCCAACAAGTGGTCACATTGTTTTGAAAGGAATTGATACAAGGGAACTCAATGACAGAACAGCAAGTTCTCTTAGAAATCGATTGATTGGATTTTTGTTTCAGTCCTTTAATTTGATACCCCAGATGTCGGTTTTTGAGAATGTTGAGGCGGCAATGCTTTACGGCGATGTGCCGGAGTCTGATTGGAGGGCGAGAACAGAAGATATCTTAGCTCAGCTGGGTATGTGGGAACGCAGGTCGCATCTCCCAGATGAGCTTTCTGGTGGTGAAGCACAGCGAGTAGCGTTAGCACGAGCATTGGTGACCGAG